>CALCOQ010000335.1 GCA_937897005.1 uncultured euryarchaeote | reverse complement strand
ATTCATGACCGGTAACTCCATTCTCAGAATATCTCCCGGAATAACGTTCCAACCGGTCAATTCATTGAGTTCAGAGACAATTCCAGAACGGTTTCGTTCGATATAGGCACGATCAGGAACTGCCATCAGATCCAGAGCCACCACGTCCTCGTCCAGCGTCAGTGTAGACGCACCAATCATCCCAATGCTGCTGAACCAGGCGATGATTCCGTGACTTGAGTGGTCAGTGGAAGTATACGAGGCATCGAGTTCATGTCCACTATCGAAGAACAGGTGAGCCGAACCATTTGCTTGAATCAGGGCTGATTGAATGAGTCCTGTTCGCTCATGCCGGAACTCGATCATCTCTCCAGCTCTAGAGGTAGAGGTATTGGCCCATACGCTGAGGTTGGTATCGAGAGAGAACAGTGGGAACTCAAGGTCGACCTGTACGCTCTCATCTCTGTTTCCAGGGTCGCTGTTCGCATTGACACCACTCGAAGCTACAGGTTCGTATGACTTGATACGGAAGTCCATCGTCAGCCCGACATCATCCTCTGTATGGATCCATGCAAGGCTTCTGATGGCTGGACAGAACCAGCGATAACTCTCCTTCTTTCCTTCGTCGTTCCAACCGCTCACCTCAAAGGAATCTGAACACCCACCATAGGAGATTGTATGGCCAAGCGGATTGATTGGGACCCCGAGTTTCGTGATTCCAAAATTCGCTTGTTCGGGTCCGCTTTCATCAGCAGGGAATGGAGTGATGTAATCCGATGAGCCAGACCAACTGGTGTCTTGCGTGTAATTGTTCATCCACCGCTCTCCCAGTCGCATGGGAAAATCCAGAATTTCATTGGGAGGAGCGTATTGATTGCTGATGGTTATGTCAGCAACATCGATATTGATGAATCCAAGCGCGCTGAATTTCACATCGAGAGAGAGGTCGTTCATCACCGAAGCAAGGTCGCTGACACGATAATATTCAATGAAGGTGAAATCGATGTACAGGTTGCCATTGTAACCATCCAGTTCGACGCCGTTCTTGTCGAATTCAGCAGTCATTATAGTTTTGTACACCAAGGTCGATTGATTCTCAACGGTCATTGTCAGAATTTCCAGTACCACCATTTCAGCATCGCCATTTATTTCTCCAACTGATGCTGAAACCCCATTCTCCCTGATCAGAGTCTCAGCATCGAAGGCTCCAGCATATATCCATTTGTCCCCGACCCGCCACGTTGGCACCTCTGCTACCTCGGATGTTGACCCCGAAGATGAGTACTGGATGGCCTCGAAATCGTGATACTGCGTAGGAATGATGGATACCAACAAAACAACGAACAGCAGCAAGGCGTGCCTCTTCATCATCAACCCCAGCGACAGGCTTCTTCATGAAGGCCACCCCCTGAGGGGGTGGCATGGCCATCGAATTGGAGAGTATGATTTCTTGCCCTTCATGCAGTTTCTCATGGTCGCTGCAGATGCCCATCGATGCTTGTCTAGCATTCGTACCTTGTCCTCGATGTGCAGAGATACTGCGTCCAAGAACAGGAGATTGTTGCGTGCCATGCTCATATGGTGATTTAGCCTGTCCACCTGTTCAAAAGGATGGTAACTGCTGCTGAATCAAAGCAGGTCGGCCAATTCATCTTGGATGATCTGTACGGCCTCAAGAATCTCGTCCTTGTGTCGAGCACCGGTGATAACCATCTTGCCGCTACCGAAAATGAGGCATACGACCTTGGGGTAATCCAATCTGTAAATGAGGCCAGGGAATTGCTCTGGCTCGTATTCGACCTTGTCGAAGGGTAGGTGAAAAGTCAAGTTGTTGAGGTTCAACTTACGTGGTAGGCCAGCCAAGGGAGTACCCATCTTCATGTCAAGAGTATCCCGCAGTGCGGTTCCGTCGTAATCCTCTGGGTAATGCAGGGCATATGTTGCAACCATGTTCTGGACTTCAATCTCTACATCCTTCAGGTCCCAAGTGGTGATTCCTGCTTTGCGCAGGTCATCGATCATCCTCTCGATACCGGTGTGGATGTTCTGCTCATCCTTACCACCAGTACAAACTGCACGACCGCTGCGGAACATGAGGATGGCTAGTTTAGGCTCAGTGACTCGATAAACAACTCCAGGGAATTGCTCAGGTTCATACTCACAATTGAGTTGAATAGCGATATCAGGCAAGTCAAGTTCTTCGGCGACTCGAGTAGAGGCGACCACATTCACTACAGTCAGACGTTCTTCATCCTTGTTCACGACCTTGTCCTTGGCCTTGACCTTGGCCTTGGCTTTGACCTTGTCCTTGTCCTTGTCCTTGTCCTTGACCTTGTCCTTGCTCATGGTCTGTCCGCTTATAAAGCACTATTTAAAGAACACGCCATCATTCCAGCCCTGATTTCATGAATCTGCTACTCCAGGGGTCCAGAATGGCACCCTATCATCGTCATCGATTCTCACTCCGGAAGTGCCTAGTGATGTGATGATGCTACGGCCACCCGCCAATTCGATGGATTCAGCAGTTTGTTTTGGTTCTCTGGTCAATGCTATCATGCATCCACCGCCGCCTGCACCAGTCAATTTCACCCCAAGGCTGTAGCTTGCTGCTGCCTTCACCAGATTCTCCAGTTCTGGTGAAGAAACGTCCAGCCCTCTGAGCAATAGATGATTCTCTGTCATGCAGGTTCCAACAGTTTCCATATCCCCCTTCTTGAGGGCATCAGCACCGCGTCGAGCGATTGAGCCGATGGTTTTGATCTCGATCATCCGCTCTGGCTCAGCTGTAAGCATTGAAGCCACCCTCTCCACCATTTTTCCAGTGGGGGAGTATTTACCAGTATTTCCTATCACCAACCAAACATCATCCTGTGGAACCGGAACATCATGAACCTCCCATTTCCGCTCTCCCTCAGGAGTTGAAAGTCGTCGTGAATATCTCCAGTCAAGCCCCTTCTCAAAGTCATCGGAGAGTAAAGTGCAACCCCCATGTGAAACAGTACTGCTGTCTATTGGGCTGGCCCTTCCTTTCTGGACTTCTGCTTCGATCGCATGAGCAAGAATCGCACATTCATCTTCATCGATCGCCTCCTTGCCCAATAATCTCCTGCCACCATTTCTGATGAAGCCGGCTTCATGACCTCTTCTGGGTTCTTTGTAGGGGTCGGTCTTCAATTCGGATGAGAATCCTTCACACCATCCCTGATCATCAACCCGTCTGCCACGTGCAGCTCTCAAGGCAGCACTGAATGCAACTGAAAGAGCGGCTGATGAACCGAGTCCTGCGGCACTTGGGAGTTCACTGTTGATGGTGATGTCCAATGATGGCGTTTGGTCACTCAGATGCCACAACCTCTTCCGAAGCCCCTCTAGATGGGGATGTTTCTCTGCAATGAATGGTAATCCTTCCAGTTTCCAGGTCGCACCAGGTTTCTGATGTGTCTTCATCGAGATGGTGACTCTCTGGTCTATGGCTACTGCCACCGCCGGTTCACCGTAGACCACAGCATGCTCCCCGAAGAGGATGCATTTGCCCGGGGCACTTGCTCTCACCATGTTGGGAGCAAACGGTATTGGCTCTTAGGGATTAGGTGCCTGTTCTCAGAATGTAAAACGTGGTTTCCGTTGGGTTCAAGGTTGCGTCGTGACTCGGGAAACCTGTCTGAGGTGTGTCCATGGATGAGGAGACGGATTTTGATGCCATCGTGATAGGCGCTGGATTCGCCGGTGCTGCAACTGCGTTTCAACTTCTCAAGGAGGGAATAGAGGGTGACCGCATACTCGTGGTCGATCGTGGCGAACCTATTGGTGGAAAGAACATGACCGGTGGCATTCTGTGGGGCCGAGAGCTCGATGCCTTCAAAGAATACCTAGGAAACTGGGAGATGGACTGTCCTGGCATCGAACGCTGTATCAACCACAAGAAGGTCGGTTTCCTGAATAATGAGGATGCCATTTTCATCGAAGGTCGTTTCGCATCATGGGATGGCACTGGAGGAACCGAGGAACCGAGCCAACGTTCCGCCTGGTCGGTTTTACGCGCCAAGACCGACGCTTGGTTGGCGGAGAAGATGGAAGAGGCTGGTATCTTCGTGATGGCTGGTATCAAGATAGATCAGTTGAACATCAATGATCTTGATCATACCTCCTACAATGCCCGAGACCTCACTGATCCTGACAAGGATTCAGGAGTAGGTAAGGCGCAGAAATGGAAGGTTGACAGCCTGCCCCGCGAGTTGGTCGACAAGATTCGTAACGGCACCATCAGTGGCATAGTACAGGACGGCGAGGTCATGACGTGCAAGGTCGTTGTTATTGCTGAGGGGTCCAATTCAATCTTGACGCGTGCTTATCACTTCGATAGAATGCTGCATGCTCAATCCAAGGATGACATGTTACTAGGTATCAAGGAGGTCATCCATCTGGGCAAGGAACGAATCGATGAACGCTTCAACTGCTTTCCCGGTGACGAGGAACGCCCTCCAAGTGGGATGGCGATGGAACTTGCACTATCCCTGTATCGGGAGATGTCACAAGATGCTTGGGAGAAGTATCCGAACACGAAGGGCCAGTATCCGCGTTGCGGGGGCTTCTTCTACACCAATGAAGAGACCGTATCCTGCGGCATCATCGTGCAACTCAAATCACTACCAGAAGGGTTGCACACATACGACCTCTATCAGGCCTTCAAGGCTCAGCCGGCCATCGCCGCGCTCATCGAAGGAGGCGAAGTCATCGAGTACGGTGGCCACTTGTGTCCCGAGTACGGACTGCACCGCATGCCTCACCGCTTCACTCGCGATGGCGCTGTGGTCGTCGGCGATGCCGCCGGTCTTGTCTTCGCCAACGGCATGCAGATCCAGGGGATGAACAACGCCTTGCACTCCGGCAAGTTGGCTGGTGCGGCAATTGCCAGATGTATCGCCAATGGCGATGTTTCCGCCGCTGCTTTGGACGCTACTTATACGAAGGCCCTCAAGAAGAGTTACATCTTCCGTGACCTCAAGCGCTTCAAACCAGCGACGAAGTTCCTCAATCACCCGGGTAACTTCACATGGGTTCCAGAACTGATTGGCAAGACTGCAAACCGCGTCTTCCGTGAAATAGGTGAGGAGAAGTTTTCCGCCGAGAAGGTTCTGTTGAAAACCCGAAAAGAGTTGCGTAAGCGCAACAAGTCAAACAAGAAGGGAATGAACATCTTTGGCATCATGAGACTGGGACTATTGGGGAGAAAACTCTGAAGGGGTGTATGGATGTCTGGAACACAGAAGATTGGTATGTTCACCTATGATGTGAAGAATGGTCTCGGTCTTATCGATTACAATATCGATGACCACGAATTCGCGCATATAATCGTGGATATCAAGAAATGTGACGAGTGCAGCCACATGATGTGTGTCTGGGGTTGCCCCGCTCAATGCTATAATTTCCGCGACCAAGGATTGAAACAAATGAAATTCCAGTACGAAGACTGTATCGAGTGTGGCACTTGTTTCATCATGTGCGATCAGGGAGCAGTGTCTTGGAACCATCCTCGCGGTGGCTTCGGAATCACCTACAGTCAGGGCTGATATGGAAGTGATGGATGTCACTGAGATGTTGGAGAGACCATTCGGTGAATGACCTCAGGGGAGGTCTGGCTCTGAAGGCTGAAAAGGAGTGAGGTCCCACCTGAAAGAGTACATCGACAGCATGAACCCTGCAAACAGAATCCACTCAAACATTGCCGAGAACAACATCTTGGTTCTAGCCAGATCGAGGTCTAATTCAGTCTCTATCTCTGGATGTTCATTCATCGCCAGTCTGAACAGTGTTGCCATCAGAACCATACTGATGACGCTGATTGAAATAGCGATTCTACGAATTCCAGCACCTTTCTCGTCAAGGTCGAGAACGCGTCCAGCAAGGTGGATGAATATGGCCCAAGTAGTGCCTCCAAGAAAAATCAATACGGCGAACAGCAGATGTTCCTCTATATGTAGCGACCATCGGAAGTAAGCCACTCCTATGCCCCCTATTCCAGTCATCACTCCAGCCACCAGGCTGGCATGCACACCCCAATGTGTCTGGT
>CALCOQ010000334.1 GCA_937897005.1 uncultured euryarchaeote | reverse complement strand
CTGCGGTGTTCGAGCCACCCCAGCGAGTGCCACCGATATTGCGTAGGTCAGCTATCTTGCTGTCTTTCATATCCTTCTCAAAAGCAGGAAGAAGTGGCATTGGCCAGATGAGTTCACCACAGGCATCGCCCGAATTCTGGATTCGCTTGGCAAGGTCATCATCATTGCACCACATCCCTGTCGCTTCATGTCCGAGAGCAACCACCACTGCACCGGTCAGAGTAGCCAGATCGATTATCCAGACTGGGTCATATTCTCCAGCCTTCCATAGTCCATCGGACAGCACAAGGCGCCCTTCAGCATCAGTGTTGAGAACCTCCACGGTCTTGCCCGACAGGGTCTTGATGATATCTCCAGGACGTTGAGCATTGCTTGCAGGCATGTTCTCAGCCATGCAGGAAATGCCGACCACATGACCTTGATGACCGCTTGCCCATAGTGCTTGCATCAGTCCGAAGACGGTTGCAGAACCGTGCATATCGTACTTCATCTCGTCCATGCTTGGACTTGGTTTGATCGAGATTCCACCTGTGTCGAAAGTGATTCCCTTACCGACGATGACTGGAGGTTGTCCCCCTGCATCGGGATTGAGGTCGAAGGTGACCATGCATGGTTTACGGTCACTACCCATTCCGACTGCACAAAGTCCTTCCATTCCGAGTTTCTGTGCTTCAGCATATTCAATGACGCTCACTTTGACATTGTCCTTGCCCTTGCCCCAAGCGATGGCTTGTTCAGCATATGCCATTGGATAGAGGTCGTTTGGAGGAGCGTTGCCAAGGTCTCTTGCCAGATGGACCCCAGTAGCGATATGTGCGGCATTCTCAGCAGCGGCCTTCAATGCTGCAACGTCGTTTGTCGTTTGTGCATGTAGAACGAGGTCATCTTCATCGTCATCATCATCATCCTTCGATTTGTATTCATCATACTTGTAGTCCCTGAGGAGCGCTCCCTCAACGAAGGCCACAGCCTGTTCATCCGAGATGGAGGTCAGACGAGCGGTGAATTCAGTCCCATGTTGTTTCCCTCGCTTGGAGACCAGAGATGCACCTGCTTCTCTGGCAGAATCGGTGTTGAAGTCCTTGGACTTACCGAGCCCCATGAGAATGACCTTTCCAGCCAGATTGTGGATGGTCAGAGTTGTGCCAGCCTTGGCCTTGAAGTCGTCATTGTCAATGACGTGGTCAACCATCTCGATGAGTGATTGTTCTACTCCATCAACATCAATTTCTGCCGTTGAACAGGCATCCTCGAACATCGGTATCAGCAGTGTGCCCACAACGTTTCCACTTTCTTCCACTTCGACCTTCATCATCTCAACCTGAACACCCGAGAATGGTTGCCCTTGTCAAGACTACGTTGTGATTATCAGCGACGTGAGACCCACCATGCCGCTGCTAGTAACGCCAGTAAGAATCCAGTTGGATCGAATATCCCCCATCCTCCAAGCCAGATATCATCCGCTGGGGAAGCGACAGCCACCTCCTCATCATGCACCGTTTCCACCACGGCCATGGAAGAGTCGATGACGCGTTTCTGGTAGACCAGAACGAAGGTACCATCATCGGAAACCTTCTCGGGAATCCCGAACGAGATATTGGTTGAATTGGTTGCATTGACGCCGAAGAAATCCCCTATCATGATGGCTTCTGTTGCGGAGAGGGTGAATGTTCGGTTTTTATCTATCAATTCGTTGGTGACGCTCAGGTTGGTGGTGTCAACTCCTTCTGGTACCCACCATAAAGTGGCGTTGGAAGTGCTTGTTCTTGCATTGTTGACAACTGTTGCTGAAACGCTGTCTTCATCGATGACCAAGTCATGAATATGCAATCTGGCTCTCCAATGCCAGACATTTGAAATGAGATATTGCATTACCTCTAATTCTTCACCCAAGCGGCTGGACAATGGTTCCACGGTACCGGGAGCCCATTGCTCGTCATCCGTTTCAAAAGTGAATGTTGGGTATCCCATTATTCCATAACCATAGTCTCTGCTGGTTCCTGAATTTGGATATAATCCTTGATTTGCATTTTCTACGGGAATCTCTGAGATTGTTTCATGAATCTCTTTTCGAATGGAATGGAACAATTCCCAATCACTTGGCTGCTCAGGAATAAGGCCCCAGGGATACAACATTATCCATACACCTGTGTGCATTGTAACGTATAGATCAGCATTTGGAACAACAGTATTCATGTAAATTGAATTCGCTAATGTCTCGGCCTCGCTGAATGGGCCAGAACCAGGTCGCGTTTCGTCGTGTTCGTTCCAATGATGGTCATAGTTTCTATTCAAATCGACTTGATTGATATTCCATCTGGTATCGATGTCGTTGCCATCTGCATTCAGCATTATCAGAATATGTAATTCTGTGTTTGCAAATACTCTCTGAACTTCTTCATCTCCAGATGCCCAACCTTCGATGTAGTATTCAGCAGTAAGGAAAGCCAATTCTGTTCCCAAGTGTTCATTTCCATGGTGCCCACCATCGATGTAAACGATATCCTTCTGTGTTCCATCAGGTTTGGTATCCACGCTCCAATCGGATAATCTAACCACCCAGAGTTCCCTACCAAGTTCGGTCTGGCCAGCACTAGTCAAGTCAACGATGTCTGGATGATTATCGGCCCAAGCGTTGACATCAATGGTCAATGTTGCGTGGGAATGATACCAATGCTCCTGAACAATATCTGGTTGCCCTCCCTGTGCTTGAGCGACTGGAGTGAAAATAGAGAGCAACAGGATTCCGAGGATGACCTTGGCTCTCATAGTAACTTCTGAGCACCTTCCAT
>CALCOQ010000333.1 GCA_937897005.1 uncultured euryarchaeote | reverse complement strand
TTGGAAGTGAGGACAGTGCGGTCCTCGCCAGTCTTGTCTCCTCTGGAGAATCTTTGGGGTGTGCGTTGGTTGACAGTTCAACCGGTCATGCTCAGGCATTCGAGTTCAGTGGCGATGACCGTTGGGCCCGACTTCTCGATGAATTGCTGCGCTCATCACCACGTGAGTTGGTCATGAGCCGGAAAGAAGCGGAACAGGCGGTCGTGGGGCAGTTGATAGGCCAGCTGCAGGGAATTGTGGTCAGTCAGCATGAAGTGCCGAAAAAAGCACGCCTGAAGGCCTTGAGAGATAATATCGGCAGCGCTGATCTAGGTCATATAGACCTCGACCAGCATCCTTTGGCGATGCAGGCTGCGGGATTGGCAACAGATTACCTGTGCCGCCTGCACCTGAGTGATCAGGTCCCTGTTCGAGATGTTGAGTTCCTCAAGGAGGAAGGTAGCATGGTACTTGATCAGACCACGTTGCGCAATCTCGAATTGACATCTACTCTTGCTGGAGAGAAGCAAGGTTCACTGTTCCATGCTCTGGATAGTACCAGAACCTGGATGGGTCGTCGTCGATTGAAAGCATGGTTACTCCGTCCTCTCACCGATATTAATGCTATAGAAAATAGGCTTGATGCCCTATCTGCTCTTATCAAGGCACCGCGTAGACTGGCCGATGCCAGAGAACAGATGAAAGGTCTCAGGGACATGGAGCGATTGGCCACCCAATTGACATATGGCCGTTCCAATGGCAGGGACCTGGTTGCTATTGCCAATTGTCTACAAAGAATGCCGGATCTGCAGGAGATTCTGGTTCAGTCTTCTGACCCCATGCTTCTTCAGTTGGCTTCAGGACTGACGCATCTTGATGACTTGCTGCTGACCATGAACGAGGCACTGCTTGACGAACAGCCATTGACCATCAAAGAGGGCAAGATGTTCCGCCAGAGTTGGTCTTCTGAATTGGATGAACTTCGAGGCAAGGCCACTGAAGGCAAGGATTGGATTGCTGCATTCGAGGGCTCACAGAGAAAGGAACTCGACATTCCATCATTGAAAGTCAGATTCAATCGTCAGATTGGCTGGTTCATCGAGGTGACAAAGACCCACCTCTCAAAAGTTCCAGAACACTATCATCGCAAACAGAGCATGAGCAATGCA
The DNA here is from genome assembly GCA_937897005.1 of uncultured euryarchaeote. Taxonomy (GTDB): domain Archaea; phylum Thermoplasmatota; class Poseidoniia; order Poseidoniales; family Poseidoniaceae; genus UBA226. Next base: position 6,463 of record CALCOQ010000333.1, on the reverse strand, counting down.
CAGCGATTCACCACAGAGGAACTGCGCTCATGGGAGGATGTCATTTTCAACGCAGATGCCCGCTGCAACGAACTGGAGTACAGCCTGTTCAGGGAATTACGGGGCAAAGCCAAGGAATCTGCAGAACTGCTTTCTGAGATTGCAGCCAAGGTGGCGACCATCGATGTTCTGACCTCATTGGCTGATGTTTCACGCAGAAGAGGCTGGAATCGTCCATCATTGCATGATGATATACGAATGGAGATAGTCGATGGCAGGCATCCGGTTCTCGATATGGATGATGGATTCGTTGCCAATGACACCACCTTCTCCCAGAATCGTCGTTTCATTCTGATGACTGGACCCAACATGGGGGGGAAGTCCACATATCTTCGACAGACTGCGTTGATCACCATTCTTGCTCAGGTAGGGTGTTTTGTTCCGGCCAAGAAGGCACGCATCGGCATGGTGGACCGGATATTCACCAGAGTAGGAGCCAGTGACGACATCAATCGTGGTCGTTCGACCTTCATGATGGAGATGATAGAGGTCGCCCATATCCTCCGTCGTGCTACCCCACGCAGCCTGTTGTTGTTGGACGAGGTTGGAAGAGGAACCTCGACCTTTGATGGCCTGTCAATAGCCTGGGCAGTATCCGAGGACATCTCCACCAGATTGGGCAGCAGGGCCCTGTTCGCTACACATTATCATCAACTGGTTGGATTGGAGGAAGAGGTTGAGGGATTGGCCAATGTTCATGTTCAGGTCGCTCAATCGGATGGTCAGTTGAGATTCCTGCATAGGGTTGCAGAGGGCCCATGTGATGATTCACTGGGAGTACAGGTTGCAGCTTTGGCCGGCCTTCCTGGACATGTTGTTGAAAGAGCGAGAGATCTGTTGTTGTTCCTTGAGAAACAAGCTGCGGGCGCCAAGGCTGGTGAAGGTGGACAGCCCGGTAAGAGGAAGCAAGGTCAGAAGAGTATTCTCGGCTGGATGATGCCCAGTCCATCGAATGTCGATCCATTGTTGGAAGCATCATCCCAGAGCATGACAGATTCAGAGAGCAAGGCATTGGAACATCTGGCCAGTATAGACCCAGACCACCTTTCTCCCAAGGAAGCGCTCGATGAATTGTATCGATTACGCGACCTCATTCAAGGCAGACATGAACTGATGCAGGAGTGATTTGATGGCAGAATCTGAGATGGTAGAAGATGGTCGAATCAGGCAACTGGATGAGCGCACCATCGGATTCATCGCTGCTGGAGAAGTCGTGGAAAGGCCAGCACAGGTGGTCAAGGAGTTGCTTGAGAACAGCATTGATGCAGGTGCTGAATGGATAACAGTGGAGATTCAGCGTGGTGGTTTTGATCTCATCAAGGTAAGCGATGACGGAGGTGGCATACATCGACAGGACCTGGCCTTGGCATTGGACCGTCACGCCACCAGCAAGTTGCGCGACGAGCATGATTTATCCTCTATCAATACTCTCGGTTTCAGAGGAGAAGCACTCGCTTCTATAGGGATGGTCAGCAATCTGATGGTGAGTAGCAGAGCGAGTGCGGATGATTCAGACTCTGGTTGGTGCATCGAAATGAATGATGGTTTCAAAGGTCAGGTTGAGCCATGCGGAATGCCACTGGGCACCATCATCGAGGTCGCTGCTCTGTTTGCATCACAACCTGCGAGATTGGCTTTTCAACGCCGTCCATCGACTGAAACCGCTAGAATTGTTGACGTGGTGGTACAGCAGGCAATGGCAGAACCGAAGGTCAGGATCGGGCTGCTGAGCGATGAGAAAGTATTGCTTGAAGCACCTGCCGCCGAAGACCCACTGGACAGACTGTACGACTTGCTTGGTGCTCAAGCATCTCGATTATTGACGCTGAAACAGCCACTCGGAGATGATGATGCTCCTGGGGAAGAACGCTGGAGTGGGTGGGTCTCACCTCCAGATATCAGTCGCAGCAGAGGTGACGAGGTCAACATCCTGATCAACGGTCGCCCAGTTGCGGCACAGTCATTCCAGGCATCCATCAGAAGAGGTTACCATACTAGATTGATGGTGGGTAGGCACCCAGTTTGTGTTCTGCAACTTGAGATTCCTCCTGATGAGGTCGATGTCAATGTCCACCCTACCAAGCGTGAAGTACGCTTGAAGAATTCCTGGCGGGTTCTCGAACGCCTTGAAAGGGCCATCAAACACACTTTGTCAGTCACACCAACAGATACCTCGGTTGACGATGAATCTCCGCTATCTGGGCTTCCACGCAGCAGCAAGACAGAACAGGTCTTGATAGACATCGAGCCTGAAGTAGCGCCTTCATGGGTTCAGACTGCGAGCAGTGTTGATACTGTACAGGTCGACCTTGGCGGGGAACTCACAGATGAGAAGCCATCGTGGAGAGCCAGGCCACGTCCAGTCTCTGCTGCTCCCGAGACTCAGAAGACGCTCCCTGGAATGGATGTGCAACCTGTTGCACCAGCCCTTTCCTCTGACGAGCGCGACCTTCACCGCCATTCTGGAGGAGATGTTGCAGCCTCGCCACTCGATGAACCGCTAACAGAAAACGTTGTGCAGGAACTTATTCCAGAGATGGAACCTCTTGCACAGTTCGCAGATTCCTATATTCTGGCTCAAGGCGGTGAGGGCCTATATATCATTGACCAGCATGCCCTGCATGAAAGGATTCGATACGAACGTATCCGCAATTCTCCCGATTCTTGGAACCCCCAACCATTGATCACTCCGTTATCCATAGAGATGAGTGTTGTGCAGGCAGCCGCTGCAGACGGGAATCAAGAGCTGCTTGAGAGATTGGGAATCGAACTGCAACAACAAGAAGGAGAGTGGAACCTGTTGTCAATCCCAGTCCTTCTGGCTGGAGACAACAGATTGCATGGATTCCTACAGGACTTGCTCACAGAGTTGTCTGAAGAAGGTTCTGAAGGGCATCTCGATGCTATTGACCAACTACAGGATCAGATAGCCTTCATGCGTTCGTGCAGGGGGGCAGTGAAAGCGAACCAGAGTCTGAACATCGCAGAGATGAGACGATTGTTGGTGGATATGCGTAGTATTGACAATCCTTGGGCCTGCGTCCATGGTAGACCAACGGTATTGAAGATAGAAGCGGAAGGACTCGACCATCACTTCGGACGTCACGGTTGATCCAACATCTCAAGGAATGCCGGGAATGAGGCTCTGAACGATTGCGGACAATCCAGTTCTGCACCAACCACGGTAGCGAGAATGGCTGCACACATGAACAGCCTGTGGTCGTCATGGCATCGGATGATGCCTTCAGGTGCACTGGGTGATTGTTGGCCAGAGATTCGTAATCCATCATCAGTTTCCTCGGCCTTGAGTCCGAATGCAGCCAACATATCAACAGTTCTCGTGATACGGTCGGATTCTTTGTAGCGTCCATGTGCCGCATCTTTGATATCGCCTCCGTTCTTGAGACACATGATGGTGGCAAGAGGTGTGATGATATCGATGCAGTCTTTGATACTGACAACACCTTCGATGTCATGGTCGCTGAGTTCGTTTCCGAGAGAATCTTCTTCATTGGGCGCATTGCTGCAGACCACCTCGATATCGTGACATGTCGATAACAACTTACTCAGCATCAGAAGAGATGCCTCGCCGGGGATATCCACCGTCTCTGGAGTCTTTGCTCTCCACGGAATGAGTCTGCCATCAAAGGTAGGCATCCCACTCTTCTCAGCCAAGTCCTTGGTCAAGGAAGAATATCTGCTGCTCACTTCATCGCCGCTACATTCGACGTTGATTTCATGGTCGATAGCCAGCGAACTGAGGAGTAATCCTGAGAATGGTTGACTACTTTTCGAGATATCGACCATCACACTATCTTTACTCATTGGGCCACGAATCTTCAATGGAAGTTGTTCAGGGCCTGTTCCTTGCTCAACCTCAACCCCTGCTGAACGGAGCATCTCAACCAGTGCAGAATGGTCTCTTGCTCTGAGGTTCTCATCTCCATCGATCATCACTGGCACGCCTGATTGGGCAGCCAAAGGAGCGATCAATCGAAGCGTGGTAGCAGAGTTTCCACAATGTAGAACGCTGACTGGGCGCTTGAAAACACCACCACCTACCACCCAGGCCTCTTTATCTTCGACGATGTGGATTCCCAATGCTCGAAGACAACGCACCATTGAAAGTGCATCTTCTCCAGGCATTCCAGTGAACTCAAGCCTGGTTTGACCATCTGAACATGAAGCCAGAACCAACCAACGGATAAGGTGACTTTTACTGGGGGGCAGCATCCATTCAACGGTTGAGGAATATTCTCTGGCCTCAATCATCAATGTCTTTTCATCATTTGCTCTATAGGACTTTCCAGAGGAGGGAGACCATCTTTTCAGAGCTCTCATGTTCAGCCTCCGATATACGACATCTCCACCTTTGGTTGAAGGCGGGTCTCATTGTTCCTCAGTTCTGAATATCTGTCATCTCTTCCATTCCAGATGTCTGCAACCAGCTTGCTCAATCCCATTTCATCGAGCCCTTCTCTCAATGGTGTCATCAGATCGTTGCCATTTGCCGAGAATAGACAGGTGTATAGATGGCCATCAACGGAGAGCCTGGCTCGACAACAATCTCCACAGAACGGTTCGCTGACCGAGGTGATGAAGCCTATTTCTCCTGCGCCATCGAGGTATCTCCAACGCTTTGCAACCTGCCCCGACTCCGTGCTCTTCACGGCCTCGATGGGATATTTCAGTGAAATCATATCGATGATATCAGATGCCGGCACCATTTCTTCCATCGACCATCCGTTGCTGTTTCCAACATCCATGTATTCAATGAATCGTAGAATCACATCAGAATCTCTGAAATATTCGACCAGTGGTATGATCTGTTCTTCGTTGACGCGCTTCTGTACAACGCAATTGACCTTAACGCCCAAACCGGCTTCCTTGGCTGCAGTGATTCCTTCGAGTACCTTGTTCACCGAGATGTCACTGTCGCTCATGGAGCGAAATATTTCATCATCCAAAGAATCCAGCGAAACTGTCACCCTGTCAAGTCCTGCTTCGGCCAAATGTGAGGCGTATCCCGATAAGAGGATTCCATTTGTGGTCATTGCCAGTTCAATGTCATCAGGTATCCTGGTCTTGAGCATTGAAATGAATCGAGGCAGATCTCTACGAAGCAATGGTTCTCCACCTGTCAATCTGATCTTCTTCAAACCGAGTCTCGATATTGCCGCGACCAATCTAGTGATTTCTTCATAACTCAGAATCAACTCTTTCGGTAGGAATAAATGGTCAGGGCCAAACACCTTTCGTGGCATGCAATATGTACAACGGAGGTTGCATCTGTCGGTGACAGAGAGTCGCAGGTCCCGTAATGGTCTCGAAAACATATCGAGAACAACATCACCTGTTGGCGTCTGCATGTACCAGCGTACTGACTCTTGTTATTCAAACCAACACTCAGGCTTTCAGTTGTTCTTTCAGTCAGTGATGGTGAAGGAGGTGATGACAGAATTTGTGTTGACATAGTACAAGATTACTCTCCAATTCCCATCATCCAGTCCGTGATACTCACTCTCAAGCACGAAATAATCGCCTTGTGTGACAGTGTATCCGGCATCAGCATCGATGAACGAGGTCTTAGAGCCAACCGTCCCATAGACATCTGCATCGCCAGCCATTACCGTCAAGGTGGTCTTGTTGTCATCCATTGGAACCAGACTCAATTTCACTGCTACCGGGTCCAATGGTTTGTCGAGTGAGGTGAAAGTGATGATATGGTAGCCATTGGATAATTCCGAAACCGAGATACCACCTCTGGGCCCAATCTTCTCGGCAGAACCCAATGCCCCTTGGAACATGACGAAAACCATACTCGTGAGCAGGACGGTGATTGCTAGAAGCAATACTGTGGCGATGACTGGGCTGACCGCCTCATCATCGATGGCTGAGTGTCGGAGGCTCCGCATCAATACGTTGTGAACGCTGCTCCCCCTTCAATGAACCGTCGCGTACATACTTCCGAGCGTGCTTCAGTGGCACAGGCTTATTCAACCACGGCCGTTGTGGGAAGGCCGATTGTAATGATGCAGGGACCATCCTACACTCGTGACAGGTGCGTCACCGGGGTCCATGGGCTCGATGAGATTCTGCGTGGAGGAATCCCTTACGGCTCTACGGTTCTGGCTGCAGGAACCTGTGGAAGTGGGAAGACGACCCTTGGGATGGAATTCCTTGTTCACGGTGCTTCAACAGGTGAAGCATGTGCTCATTTCACTGCAACCGAGCCTTCGGTGAAATTGCTTGAGAACATCCGTCAATATCCATTCTTTGACATGAACATGGTCGACAGCGGCTTAATCAATGTCTTCGATATGGACGTATTGTATTCTTGGCTAGGGCTTGAGAAAGCGACATTCGATCTCGATGATGTTCACGCCCTCATCAAATCGATAACCGATATCGTCAACACGATTGG
>CALCOQ010000332.1 GCA_937897005.1 uncultured euryarchaeote | reverse complement strand
TGAGACTCACCACAGATGGTGAACAAGTCGTGATAGCAGGATTCCATCGAGACATCTCTACTGGAGGAACATATCAGGATATGACCAGTCTCTTTCTGATATCTACAGAAACTCCCTCCAATCCCGAAACTTGGGTATTGACTCGCAATGTCATCAATTCAATTGATACTGCCAACCATCTGTCCGATCCACCCGCGGTTGCTATCGGCAAGGAGAAAGTCCACATCCTCTATCAGGCCAAGAGGGATGACGCGACTGGAATCCAGAGAATGGGTCTATTCTATGCCCATGGTAGAGTGACTGAATCCGCATGGTCTTTCCAGACCGCAGTCGGAGATGAGGCCAGCAAACCGTCTCTTGTGGTGAAGAACATCGATGGCGAAGACCTATTGATCGCTGCTTGGAAAGAAGGCTCAGGCCTCAATGCTGAACTGGCTCATATCATCAATGATGGTTCTTGGTCGATCGAGGAACCGCACAGGTCTCCGGCGGTCGGTTTATCCAATGTGGTATTGATAGATGTCGGCGAGGAAGTACAAGTTGTTCATGACATGGTTGACGTTTATGGTGACGCGATTTCCTACGGAGTCTTCAGTGACTTTTCGATAGGTCTTCCAGCTTCATTGTCTTCAACATTGATGGATGGAAGTCTTGTGATAGGTGGGCCTTCTCATGACGGTTCACAGATAGTGATTGTCGACCGTTTTGGAGAGTTCAAGATAGTGGTGCTTGCAGATACCGACCCCCTCAAGGATCCTGTTGATGAGCCATCATTCTGGGAGAAGATATTGGCTCCACTACCAGGTGATGAAAAGATGAAGAAGAACATTGCAGCCGGAATTGGCGCCTCATTCTTACTCATCATGCTGATGGTTGCATTGATGATACGAAGGGCTAGAAGCAGGCTGGTATCCCTTCCCATCTCTGGGGAGAGTTCCAGCAGCAGCAAGGAAAAGGAAGTCGTTGAGATAGTGCTCACAGAATCAGATCTGGAAGAGGATGAAGAACTGGAGATAACAATGGAGAAAGAAGAATCTCCAGTTTCTGAGGAAGATAGTGTTTCTCTGCAGGAAGACCTTGAAATTGCGGCTGATGATGATGATGCCAGCGAGAGGCTGAAACGCAGGATGCAACGGGTGAAAGAGGCTGAATATGCAGAAAAGGGACTTCCATTGCCTCCAGTCTTGTCTGGTCTTCCACTTCCTCCACCGCCTGAGAATCTTGGCAATGAGGCTACTACCGACATAGAATCCGCGCTATCAGCGCAGGCACTTCCGCAGATTGATGGTTTGGGTAGTCCTCCACCACCGGGTGCGATGAACGCTCCTGTGGTTCCACGTTTCGGTGACCTACCACCGCCTCCAATCCCTGGAGCTGAGGGTCTGCCAATGCTCGATAGAGAAGTCAGATGTGAAGATTGTGAGGTTGAGTTCACAGTCAGGGATCTTACCAGAAAGAGGGTGAAATGTCCCGTTTGTGATTCTTCCATAGAGATTTGAGGTGTTCATCTGAGAGTGATAGTGCTGGCGGCTGGAAGAGGGGTCAGATTGGGTGGATTGACCGATAGTCGTAGCAAGGTCATGTTGCCAGTTGCTGGTAGGCCGATAATTGAGTGGCTACTTCAGGAGATGGTTGAAGCTGGCATTGAGAGAGCCACCATTGTTCATGGATATGCTGGAGCAAGAATTCTGTCAAGTCTGGGTTCAGGCAAGGCTTTGGGAATTGAATTGGACTTTGTTGAACAATCATCTCCTCATGGCACACTTGGTGCAGCACTCGATGCTATGAATTCCCTCCCTCTCGATGAAGATGTCCTGATACTGAATGGAGATAACATCGTCTCAGCATCCGCCATCGAGAGATTGATGAGTGCAGATGGTCCATCTCTGTTGATTGCAGAACACGATAATCCACACGAATTCGGAGTTGTGACATTGAATGGAAACATGATTGCAGCGATACAGGAGAAACCACCGCTGCATGAATCACTTGGTAGAGTGGTCAGCACTGGTGCTCTCCGATGTCCGGTGCTTTGGCGCGAGGTCTTTGAGTCGACGGTCAAGGTTGGATTGACAGGGATTCCAGATGCTATCAGGAATCTTCTCGATGATGATGTTGAGATTGAAGCGATCAGGACTGACACATGGGTCGATGTCGACCATCCATGGGATCTCATCGACATGAATGCGACATTGTTGAATGCTATTGAACATCATGTAAGTGAAGATGCTGATGTTCATCCCTCGGCAGTGATCAGCGGGATTGTGCATATTTCTGAAAACGTGGTGATCCATCCCGGTACTGTCATCGACGGTCCAGTACATATTGGACCGAACTGCGACATTGGCCCCATGGCTGTCATCACAGGTTCTACCACCGTGGGAGCGGGAGCAAGAATCGGGCCCTTCAGCCGCATACGTTCGTCATTCTTGATGGAGGATGTACAGATCGATTCAGGCACTTGGTTGCAGAGGTCTGTCATCGGACCTGCATCTGTACTGAGAAGCCATGTACACGTCGATGTCGGCGAAACACAGAAAATAGGAAACTCAGGAGAGTACATCGTGCGCAGACTGGGATTGGTCACTGGAGAAGCCTGTACCATCGGTCATGGCGTTGTTTCTGCACCGGGAACAATTCTAGGCTCTCAGGTCACTGTTGGACGAAGGGTGAGAATATCTGGAGAACATCCCAGTGGTTCCGATATCCAGTCAGGAGGAGTCTGAATGTGCGGAATCTTTGGACTCGTTGGTCAGGAAAAGGGTCTGGTATCCAAATTGATGGCAGGCTTGAGCAAAGTAGAGTACAGAGGCTACGATTCGGCAGGAATCTGCATCTCTCGACCGGAAGGTCTGGACCTCAAGCGTGCTGAAGGTATTCTGGACAATCTCAAGCAGATCGTTGGTGATATGGAAGATGGTTACTGTGGAATTGCTCATACTCGTTGGGCTACTCATGGGCCTCCGACAGAGGAAAATGCCCATCCCCATTGCGACCCACAATTCAGGGTGGCAGTGGTACATAATGGAATAATCGAGAATGAAGTTCAACTCAGGCAGATTCTTATTGAGGCTACTTCCAACACCTGTTTCAAGTCAGAGACAGACACCGAATTGGTTGCTCACGTTCTTGCTCAGGAAGTGGATGCAGAATGTGGAGATGCAATTCCTGATGATGAACAGTTATTGGCTGCATGGAGACGTTCTCTCGACCGTTTTGATGGCAGTTTCAGCCTTGCAGCTGTGGTCAAGGGCCGAGAAGATGTGATACTCGTCGCACGTTCATTCTCACCGCTGATTCTGGCCCTCAACGATGCGGGATATCTCGCCAGTGATGTTTCCTGTCTGATTGGAATGGTCAAGGATGTATTTTTCATTGAAGATGGAGACTGGGGATTGCTTCGGAAGGATGGAATGGAATTATTCGATTCTGAGGGAGAACCGGTTGTTCGTGAATCCACCACTTTGCAGTGGAATGAAGAGGATGCGGAACTTGGAGGTTGGCCAACCTTCATGCTGAAGGAGATAAATGAGCAACCTGGAGTATTCCGGTCTTGCCTGCAGGGCAGACTCAGTAGAGATGCCCTACGTGGAGTGAAGATATCATTCAAACCTGATCTGGTGAGAATCATTGCATGTGGTACTGCATTCCATGCAGGATTGATGGCTCGGCATTACATAGAGGAGTTGTCAGGGATTCCATGTATTGTTGACCATGCACATGAATTCCGATATGGAACACCTTCAGGCCCCAAGGCATTGGTTCTGGGAATCAGTCAGTCGGGAGAGACCGCAGACACACTTGCAGGGTTGATGGCAGCACAAGAACGCGGCTATCCCACTCTATCGATAGTCAACGTAGAGAGCAGTACGATTGCAAGGCAGAGCGATTCAATACTGACCATCAGAGCAGGTCCTGAGATTGGCGTTGCATCAACCAAGGCATTCACAGGTCAGGTATTGGGTGGATTATTGGTTGCTCTTCGCTTGGGTAGATTGAGCAACAAGGTTCGTTCTGAGGAATTGGCAGTCATCAATAACGCAGCCCGTCGTTTTCCGAATGCCATGGAAAGACTACTTGCTTCATCTCAGTTGGAGAAGGGATTGAAGCGGGCAAGAAGGTTGTTTCACAACCAGGATCACGCCTTCTTCCTCGGGAGGAATTCTTCCTACCCAATCGCTCTTGAAGGTGCTTTGAAATTGAAGGAGATATCATATATTCACGCTGAAGGTTATGCTGGAGGTGAATTGAAGCATGGACCGTTGGCCTTGATCGTGGACGGCACTCCTGTGGTGGTGATCTCCTCTGATGGAATAATTCAGCAGAAGCTGTTTGGAAATGCTAGAGAAGTTGCAGCACGTGGAGCTCGTGTGATAATGATCGCCGTGGAAGGAGATGAGGAAGCAAGTGCTCATGCCGATGTCGTGATCACCGTTCCCAAGACCCACAGATTGTTACAGCCGATCATGCATAACGTGGTTTGTCAATTATTGGCATATCATGTAGCCATTGACAGGGATTGTGACGTCGACCGGCCAAGGAATCTAGCCAAATCGGTGACTGTGGAATGAGTCATTCGCCAATCTTGAATCTCTGTTGATCAGACTGCCAGTTGAAAGGTCTGTATCCGAGAAGATGTTCAGTATGTCGCATCTTGACCACGCCTAGTTTTCGGGTTATCTCGTCATCCGTACGGTCCATGACCAAATGGATGACGCCATCTGAAAGATAGTCTTCAACGCCATAGTCTCCGAATTGCTTCTGATTCTCACCGGTCATTTCACAGATGAAGAATGAAGTCAGGTCGAGTCGGCGCACAGCCTCGAAAAGGCGGAAGATCTCATCTCTGGGGTTCTCCATCTTGGTCA
>CALCOQ010000331.1 GCA_937897005.1 uncultured euryarchaeote | reverse complement strand
TCTGAGTTCTGACATCGTCGCTGCTCTTGATTCAATGATTAACGAGGGTGAAGGTGATGGCGTGATCAGTCAGGATGAGATGGACATGCTGATGATGATGATGATGGAGGAAGATGAGCATGATTGGGATGATGATGGCGACGGTGGTGGTGACGAATTCTATTGGGATGGTAACGCGCTTGGAGCAGAGGAGTTCCAGGTAGAAGGACAACGCATACACGGTCTGGTAGAAGGAACGTCAATCTATTTCGTCGAATTCATGGTATTCTCCATCGATGACCTGAATCATCAAGGTGTTCTTGCTTTGTTCAGCGATGAAGAAGGTGAACCTCTCTGCATGGATGATGAAATGCCAGATGGCTGGCAAGTCACTTTCGTTATTGAAGGTACAGATGGTTGGTCGGTGACTCCTTCGCTGATTGGGGCTCCAATGGAGTTCACTCTACAGGATGAGGGACATCTGACCATGACGTTGACTTGTGATGATACATTCCCTGGACAAATGCAGTTTGACTTAGTATACAGCGATGATGGTACAGAGCCAGAACCAGAACCAGAGCCAGAGGTCAATTCCTTACCACAGTGCTATATCGAGTGGTATCGCGATGGCGATGACTTGACTGATTCTGGAATGGCGATTCTCACCGCTGGTGACAGTGTTGATGATATCGTGGTGACCGAAGGTGAAACAATCACTGTCTACTTCAATTGCTGGGATGATGATGGAGACGCTCTGACTCTGGTGGTAGAACCACCATTCGGTGAAGATGCTACATTCAATATCGCTGGTAATGATGGTTCACAGCCGAGTTCGATGGCGAAATATATCCAGTTGACTGTCCCTACCGGTTTCAGTGGCCAGTTCGATTTCGGTGCTGAGTGGTCCGATGCGACTGCCGGTGGTGACTTCGAGTTCACGGTGATCGTCGAGCCTGCGGATGAAGGCGATGAAGAGCAGACCGATGATGAGAGTGCGAGCGCTGCAAGCTTCGTGCCAGGATTCACCGGTGTTCTTGCAATGACCGCTCTGCTTGGAGCGGTACTGGTATTTGCACTACGTAGAGAAGAAGAGTGAAATCAGCATCTA
>CALCOQ010000330.1 GCA_937897005.1 uncultured euryarchaeote | reverse complement strand
TTGAAGAACCGCTGAGAACAATGATTCCGCAGGCACAACCCGAACTCATGGAAGAACCCGCAATCGAGGAAGTTGAATTGGATGAGGAAGCGGAAGCGGGGCCGGAAAAGGAGCAGAGTTTCGAAGACCTGTTGATGGAATTCGGAGAGCAACATGATGATGACGATGAAAGTATGACGGAAACCATCCCATTCGATGATGATGATGAATTGGAAGGATTGCTTGCCGCTGCTCTGGAAGGGGCTGAAGAGACGAAGACGAAACTCTCGGAAAACGAGATGGTTCCTGATGAGACTTTAGAAGAATCCTTGGAAGAGACTTTGGAATTCGTCGAGGAATCCACTGAAGAAGCAGAGGTAGACGATGGAGCGGCTACATCTGATGAAGAAAGTCAACCAACTTTGGAATATGTCAGTTCAGCGAATATCTTGATTGAACAGATAGTCGTGAATGAGAATGTTCTGGAGGCTCTGAATGGTAGATTGCAACGGGAAGGCGTGGAAAGAGCCGAACACGAGGTTTCATTGATGTGGAACAACAAGAACGACCTTGACATCCATGTAGACACTGCAAAAGGAGATCATATTGATGTAAACAACCGAATGTCTTCCTGCGATGGTATTCTGGTTCATACGATGAATTCACGCACCACCTCCAAGAAGCCGGTGGAGCACATCATCTGGAAGGAAAAACCACCTGCAGGAAAGTATGTCGTCAGCGTTGACCACTTCAAGAAGAACAGAGGTTTTGGCAGTAGGGACCCCACTCGTTTCTTGGTTGCTGTAAACATTGCTGGAAACATTTCTGCATGGGAAGGACACATCAATTCAGATGATGACCTCTCAACGATTTGCGAGTTCACCATCGAGTGATTCGGCGATAGGAATTATCGCGTTGTAACATTGACCTTCAAGGCTTGACATCGCAACTGTATTAGAGCGAATACGGGAGCCGCCCGTATGGGAATAACCCACAGTGAGTTGCAAGAGTGGCTCGCCGACTATGATTCTGATGCTGTCACCATCGGGGTCATCGCCTCCCATTCTTCTCTTCAGATTCTTCATGGAGCAAGGCAGGAAGGGTTCAAGACTCTCGGAATCGCGGTTGGGGATAATCGTCGCAGGTACTACAGCGCGTTCCCCGGTGCAGAACCTGATGAATGGTTGATGCTGGAGGATTACAGAGAATTATTGAATCAGGCTGATTGGTTACGGGCTCGTAACGTCATCATCATCCCGCACGGTTCCTTGGTTGAGTATCTAGGTGCTGAAAATTTCAGGAACCTGGCGGTCCCAACATTCGGAAATCGAGGAATCCTCAAATTTGAATCAAGCCGCGCTGCGCAAAGAGAATGGTTGGAAGCAGGTGGTTGCACCATGCCAAAGTTGGTTGTTGACCCTCATGATATCGATGGCCCAGTCATTGTGAAATACGCTGGAGCAAAGGGTGGACGTGGATATTTCATCGCCAGAGATTACAGAGATTTCAGACGAAACGCTCTGTTAGAGGAGGAGTTCACCATTCAAGAATATGTCCTTGGTTGTAGATACTATCTGCAATTCTTCTTCGATCCTACTGCTGAAGATGGGTTTCAGGTACAGGGCAAAGGCAAACTGTCAGGCAAGAACCTCGGACGCCTTGAACTGATGTCCATGGACAGAAGAGATGAGAGCAATGTGGACGAGTTCTACAAACTGGGTTCACTGAGGGACCTTAGAGAAATGGAACTTGAGCCTTCTTTCGTTGTCACAGGTAACCAACCTGTAGTGTTACGTGAGAGCCTGTTGCCTGAGGCATTCCGACTTGCAGAAGGAACTGTTGCCGCCTCATTTGAATTGGAAGAGGATGC
>CALCOQ010000329.1 GCA_937897005.1 uncultured euryarchaeote | reverse complement strand
ATCGTCCAGAGAGTCGCGTTTGACCAATATCGAGCGCACTTGCCAAAGGTCCGTGAATATTCGAGCCTTGGTGGTCGAGTCCAGATAATCGACTCCCGATGAACCGCCAGTGCCCACTCTTCGTCCAATCATTCTCTCGACCATGCGTACGTGGTGATGTCTGAACAGTAACAATTGCTGTTCGAGTTCAACCGTGGAATCAATCAGTGTTCTGGGCCATGCCAGAAGTGGTAACTCACGGTATGATTCGATGAACAGTAGTCCCGCTCTATGCCTACTTACCTTTCCTTCAGGGAGCAGATATTCTCTCGCTGCTGCCAGAGAAGCGGCAAATCTCTCTTTCACTGTTTCAATTCCGGGGGTTCCCATTGCTTGGTGTCGCTTCAGTGACTCAACATCATGGGCTTCCATCGATGACAAATGTCCTTCGATGAATCCTCTGACCACTTCTTCATCCCCTTCATCATCAGGTGAGGAACCGTGGATGGGAGTCCTCGCCAACCATCTTGTCAAGATTTGAGCCAATGTCTCTTCCTGTGAAGCCACTACCAATCTGTCCCATGCTTTTCTACCCTGTTCAGACTCACTTGCCAACTTCTCAAAATGTGCCAAAGGATTCATCCCTCCTGGGCGTTGAACATTGTCGAGACCAAGGATGATCTCCAGTTCTCTCATCTGGTAAGATTCGAATCCTGAGGCCGTCCCCAGTTCATCCCTGAAGGCGAGGAATCCCTGTGGGGTCAATGTCTCCATGACCTTCCATTGATTCTGCATCAGTTTCAATATCTCCGTGCTGCGGTCCAGATGGTGGACAATCAGTGGGATATGGGATTCAGGTACTGGCTCTAGAGCCAACAGTGAGCGAGCCTCAGAAAGTTGATTCAGAATCAATTTGAACCATAGTTCAAATGACTGGTGGACGATGATGAAATGTAGTTCATCAGCGCTGATTTCTCTCTCTCCTGCCCCCCCTCCATCCTGAAGTTCGAGCAATTCTGCTAGATACAGGTACTCGGAATAGGTGATTCGTTTCTCTCCCATGTCATTGCGCAGACTCAGGTTGCCCATGAGTCTTGCCACTCAAGAGAGAATCTGGTCCAAGCAACCCTTCTCAAGGGCTCTACGGATTGAACGCGCAATTCTTCTGCCTGTAGACATTCGCCATTCATTGATGTCTGAATATGGCGAGCCTCCAACAAAGGGGTTGGAGCCTGCAACAATACGAGCGCTGATTTCAAAGACCTTGAATTCAAGTTGGTCGGTGACAATTGTTTCT
>CALCOQ010000328.1 GCA_937897005.1 uncultured euryarchaeote | reverse complement strand
GTCTGTTCCAATGCGGATTCTCCCCCACCTTCAACAGTGAAGAGGCCATCAGGCATACTGCCCGTAGTCTGATAGAGGAGATTGGGTTGCACGATTAGAGAGAGTGATTGAATGAAGATGACAGAAATTGCCCGGCATTCCAGAGCCGCAAGTGATACCAGAGTGGGAAGCATGTTGTTAGTGGTGGGCGCCTTCTTGGTAGCGGTCATGATAGTGTTCTCAACCACAGATGCAATACCGATGGGAGTTGACGAAGGAGAGATGCCTCCGAATATAGAAGGCAAGGCTCATCGCAATGGTGCTGGAACTTCATGGGAGAATTTCGATCTCTATGACCTGACTGCCTCTAATTGGACAGAGGGTGATTACAATGCGACCTGGTTCGTCATTGAGTTCATGTCCACAGATTGCCCGGTATGCATGGGGTTTGGGGATGAGATGGAGGAGTTGTCGTCTCTATGGAAAGGCAGGGTTTCTTTCATTGCAGTGGCTGTTGATTTCAAGTTCAATGATGATTTCACCTCCACTCGCGAGGAGATAATCGCTTTCCAGGAAAAGACCGATTTCATGGGATGCGATCATGGGAGTGGAAATTGTGATGCACGTGAGGGGGGCCCTCATGTAGATGTTCTATACGTTGATGACAGGGATGCATCTTCGATGGAAGAGTGGGGCGTTTCTGGAACCCCAACAAGTTTCATTCTCAGTCCGAATGGTGTAGTCATCTGGAATCAGAAGAACAATGGTGGAGAGGAATTGGGTGCGGCATTGCTCCGAGTGGTATCAACTGAAGGGATGGGTGCTTGAGAATGGTGAACAGTAACATCCTGCTTGCAGGTCACGCCATCATTATCCTTGTAGGACTCTTTGTGGCTTCTCCATATTCCCGCAGTTTGTACAAGGAGGGGGGCTGGAGAAAGATATTCAATTCCGCTAGAGACAGGATGTTGACAGGACTGACTGTGGTGCTTCTAGGCGGTTTTACCGTCAGCACTCATACCTGGTGGTTCCATAACAAGTATCACGAGATGGGTGGAGACATCGGTTGCTCAGCATTCGGCTCCTTCAGTTGTGGAGATGTTCTGGCAAATGCTGATTACAATACTGTCCCACTCATGGGAATCCCTTGGGGTATGGTCGGAATGTTGGCCTTTGCAGTTCTGGCATTTCTAGTGATCAGTGTGCGCAAGGAACCATCAGCATCTTGGGTCTCATTGTATCTCAATGCTGGATATGTCATTTCGGGCTTCGGAATCTTGATTGCATTATACCTGCTGTATGTTGAGATATTCCCCTTGGAGATGACATTCTGTCAATATTGCAGTCTCGCCCATATCGCCGATGTCATTGCATTCGTGTTATTCCTCAAATTGAAGAATCATCAGACCACCGATGAATGGGCTCCAGAAGTTGCTGCCGCTGCATATGCAGCCAAGGCTAGAGAGAAACGCAGGAGCAATCGCAAGAAGAGTAGCGGTTTCGTTAAACCGACCTCTCGTTCTGGGGATGAAGAGGAATGAGCCAGAAAATGCTTGCTGGAATACTTCTGATAACTGGAGCGATACTCGTAGGCATGGTGTTGCAGAATACTATGCAAGAAGAAACGGATGTAGATTCAAACAGTGGTTCTGATGAATCGGAACAAACGCAACACCCTTCGAATTATTCCGGTGAGAATCACAGTTTAGCCTATGAATGCCTGGATTCCCATTCCAATCTGTCTCAGCATTTTCATCCTTCTCTGAGTATCTATATCGATGGTCAGTTGGTTTCCATTCCTGAGAATACTGGAATTGGGACCGCCATTTGTGACGGAATGCATGTCATCCATACTCATGATTCCACTGGTAAGTTACATGTTGAGACCAATGAACCAGTTGATGTGGAATTGGGGGTTTTCTTCCAGATATGGAACCTGTACTTCGCTGAGGATGGTATTGCTGACAAACGAGTAAACGAAACACATGAGTTGGTCATGACCGTCAATGATGTTGAAGTTGATTCCTATGGCGACCATATTCTCGCCAACGGACAACAGATAGTCATCGATTATCGTGTAAAGTCCTGATCAGGGATGATATGCCCCGACAGTATCGAAATCCTTCTCATTCGTATGAGTCTCAACCGGCTCCATTCGAATGACGGTGACGTCGATCCTCTCAGAGTGCGAGTACTCCTCGCGCAGTTCTGCAAAGAGATTCGCCTGTACGCTCTGCAGGTTCTTCCCTTCAATCAATGATAGATGGTGGTAGGAGATGTTTTCCACATCAACCCTGTATTCCACCACCCATTCTTTAGAGGATTCCTCCTCTTGCGTGGTTCCGTGTTCCCAGTGGCCTTCCATCAATACTCTCTTGTCCTGCTGCACCATAAAGGAAATGGTGTTCTTGCATCAGACAGGTGTTGAATGGATTGAAGAGGGAGCAGGTCAACGGATGCGCCCAGCCGACGAAAAACCCTATTTTTTGCTAGGAATGACTATTGCGATTCCAAGTACCAAGGTTGACACAACCACCCATATCCAGAAGTCACTATTTTCATCAGCATCGATCACTGTTGCCATGGTATCGACAACTCCGAATGTTGTTGACTCGTTTTCACTCTCATGGATCGCAATGAAGAATACATCCTCATCCATGGTTTGATTACATTCCAGCTCGATCTCAACACCGTTTGGGCTCTGGATGTTCTTAGTGATGGTCCACCCGATTCCGCCTAGTTCAGGCTCACTATCTTCATCATCCAGATCTATGGAAATGGAATTCAGCAGCACATTGTTGAAAGTCGTCTGCCCATTGCTTGCCACACCTTTTGCTAATTCGACAATATTCTCCACCATCATGACGGTCACACGAGTGCCATTCCTGGCCTCATCGGTTTCAAGGACTTGAATGGAAATCGTCACGCTGTCTCCATCAGAAAGACTGCTCATTGACATCCTGCTACTCGAAGTGCTTCTTGCCTCCTCTGTCATCACCTGGCTGGATAACTCTCCGACATCCACAACACCTTCTCCATAGAATTCGCCATTCAACCAGAAGGAAGGAGTCCTTGTTGCCTCAATGCCTAGATATTGGTATCGTAATCTCATTGCTTCATTGAACAGGGGATCGGAAACATCACCGGGGGGTGGATGAATGGTGACTGTGATCAAGCGCTGTGCATGCACCTCCTGTAATTCAACTATCTGCGGGTCTATCTCGGCGCAGAACACACACCATGTTGCTGTCAACTCCTCAAGCAACAGTACATTTCCGCTGTCTTGTTCCCTCTTGCCCAAGACTTGGGTGGTTGGAATGAACAGCAGAAACGTGAGCAGAATGGCGAACACAGTTCTTGAGTGCACGATGATTGCAGGCGTTCGGGATTGATGATTCCTTCGCTTCCACGATGCGACAGACATATCCCGCACGGCTCAGCCGGCGGTTCGATAGAGATGGCTGATCGATGGGTCCAGGACCATCAACGAGATGCTTGGCGTCGTCAAGCTGTGGCTGAGGGATACCGTACCCGCTCCGCCTTCAAATTGAAACAGATCCACAACAAATTCTCACTCATGCTCAAGGGAGACGTCGTACTTGATGTTGGATGTCATCCAGGTGGTTGGACACAAGTGGCCGCAGAGTTGGTCGGAGAGGAAGGAGTTGTGGTTGGAGTCGATCTCGAACCGACCAAACCTGTGGAAGGGGCGCGAATACTGGTTGGTGACATCACTGATGGAGAAACCCAGTCCCGAGTAGTGGAGTCTCTTGGCGGCAGGAGCATCAATGTCGTGGTGTCAGATATTTCTCCGGACATCACTGGTAGATGGGAGATGGATCAAGCGATTGCAATGGACCTTGTGGCAAAAGTAGTTGATTTCTCGTTACCATTGCTTTGCCCTGGAGGAAGTTTCGTGACAAAGGTGTTCCAAGGATATGGAATCGAAGAATTGGTGGCAGCGATGAAGCCACATTTCTCAAAGGTCAAGAGATTCTCTCCCGAGGCAAGCAGGAACAGTTCGTCAGAGGTCTACTTGGTTTGCGTCAATCACAAGCCATGGGTTGCTGGAGAGCAAGGTCCAGAGGTTGTTACTGCTATGGAGAAAGCTTTCGATGATTCCTCTCCTGAGCCAGTCACTGAAATGGCGGCGACTGGATTCCGTGTTGTACGTAAGCGGCACGAAGAAGAATGAAGTATAGTTCATCTACATTGACGGCCAGCCTCATGCTCGGTGAGCAGATGGATGATGAAAGACGCAGGGCAGCGATATTGAGAGATGCTGGTTTTGGAACATGGAATCCAATTCCAGGCCGAGATTACAGCAGAGCCCCTCCTACGCCATTACCGCGAACTCGAGTAGAGTCATTGGTGGCTGAGCGTCCAATCGGTAGAATTGAAGTTGTGGTACTACGCAGATATCCCCAAAGATATGTTGATTCAAAGAATTGGAAGGGCTATGTCGCTGCAGCTTGTGGAAGAGATGAAACAGGTTTGGTTGGGCTTGTTCTGTGGGGAGAACAGATCGATGATGTGAAAGTGGGAGACATTGTCAGAATCGAGTCAGGTTGGTGCCGAAGACAGGCTGGAGAAATGGTGGTCAGTAGTGGTAGAAATGGCCAACTGACCGTCATTGAAGGGTGAAGGTTGGTGGTTGCCTTTTGAGCAACCATAAAGAGGGGGACCATGTGGCGGACTCGCCCGAGGTCTGATGATGAGTGAACGTGCCAGTGTATGCACAGCATCCGGAGTGCCGTTGGTCGATGCGGCCAGCACTTCTTTTCCATGTCCTGAATGTGGCCATGCAATTGGTCGCAGTCCAAGATGCCGAAATCAGGCTGTGGCTTGGATATGTCCGGATTGTGGATTCCAAGGGCCCTGAGGTGGAATCATGGGACAAGTCGCAATCACATACAAGGTAATGGGCAAAGATGGAGATACTGACATCGAGGCTGTTGCCAATGATATACGTTCCATCTCTGACGAAATCTTTGACGTTCAGGCTGTAAATCTGAAGCCACTCGCTTTTGGTCTGCGATTCATTCAACTACATGTCGTGATGGATGATGGAGAAGGATTGGTCGACCAGTTTGAGACATTGGTACGCGGTATAGGCGATGTCGGTGAAGTTGAAGTCTTGGAAATGGGACTTCTGTGAATATTTCAGTGGGGTCTTCACATCTGCAGCAATGGGCTGCGCATGAATTCTCTCAATAGTGTGGTTGCGTATGTGCCGCTTGGCAAGATGAATCTGAATCTGATACATGCACCTTCTGGATGCCAGCGAGAGTCCTTTGTCGGTCCTTCTTGCCAGCGTTCATTGAGAGTACTTGCATCTGCGATCGGCACCGTATCGGCGACGAATTCGCTGAATGTGCCGACCAGAGGTCGGTGAGTTCCTTTGCTGGTCAGACGAGGAATCTTCTCGACTTTCCAATCACAATCCTCCAATCCCAGCAATTCCAAAGCATCGGCTTCGAATACTCCTGCATCTGCAGTCTCAGTTCCTGGCAGAATGCCGGTTGGGACCAAACGGCCTAGTTGGCAATTCCTTTCTATTCGAGGGAGAGTTGATTCGGTGGTCTTAACCATCCGTCCGATTTCAAGAGAGCCGGATTCATCAAGTGGCCCAACCATGTCGCCATTGATTGGAGTGGAGAGCGGTACATCTGCATCCATCCTCTTCTGAAGATGATGGTTGAAAACCAGAGATTGCAATGCGTGAATGGTCAGTAATTGTAGTGAACGAGGAATTTTCGTGAAGGCCCCTATATGATCATCTGGGTCTTTGTTCAGATGTTGCAGCATATCCCTTTCCCAGCCTAGATGAGGCGGAATGATCTCAAGAGCCGACTCAGGATCATGATTCTCCCTCCAATGGGTCCTGAATTCAGCGGTTGCTTTCTGCTCTCCTTCTCCGGCGAAACCGATGTATGTTGAAACTGCTTCTTCAATATCGCCTTTGAGTAGATGCCTTCCTACCTCAGCGGTTACCGGGCGGCCAGCACCGAACCTCTGCGGGCCTACGAAATTAGGGAATCTTCCTTCGCCCAGTCGCTGATTCAACTTCATTCTGGTACTCTCAATCTCTGCCAATGCCTCAGCTGGACTCATTGGAGAACCATCTTCATGGGCGCATCCTCTGACAATGATGGTGAATCTGTTACCTCGGTGACTACCAAAACCCAGTTTCTGATGGGTACGTCCCAGAATGTCAATCTCGACATCTTTCATTTCCACTTCCTTGACCTTGCGGATATTTGCATCGATGACGAACAGTTGAACGGTAATCGCCCTCTTGTCCTTCGTACCAGCGAACCATATCCTGTTGTTGGAGATTCGAAGTCGCTTAGCCAACTGTTTGACGAATCGATTCGTCTCCCAGTTTGTGAGTGTGATCTTGGCAACAGTGAATCTACCCTTGTTGTCCAGAGAGAGTGTCTTTGATTCCTCTTCAACGCGGAAATCTGCTACTCTTGTTTTGAGAATCCCACCGATTCCAGTATTGGACACTGTATCTCCAGACAGACCTATGGCTTCAGAGAGGCTTTCAGCCATCTTGGCCACCGCTCACAGAGAAGTCTTCGAGAAGTCCTTCACAAGGTCTGAACACAGGTCCTTCAGCACCTTTTCAGCCAATGCATTGCCCTTTGTGCGGAGATAGAACTCCGGTTCATCGAGGTCGGGATGACCGGGAAAATAATTGGCATAGTCGACATTCTTATGATCATTGCAACGTTGACGGAATAACTGAAGAGAAGTGTGGTTCTCCCCAATGAATCGCAATCTGAGCTCATTTTTTTCTCGCAGTAGGACCTTGATTGGCATGTTGACCGCTCCGCCGACTCGGGTGGTCTCCTTGAACCTTATGCAACCTGATATGCCCTCATAGAGGGCACGTGCCTCCCTTTTCATTATCAACCCGACCGCGCTGGGACGTCCATGCAGGAAGACCTACCTGCTTGGCTTGAGAAGGCTGGTAGACGCTTTGAAAAAGCCTCGTGGCCCATCATTGCCGTCTCTGCATTGGTCACTACCGTGCTGTTGTTGCAACTGGTTCCCGACCTACCCACTTTTCACACCGATCTTACTGAATTCGCTCCTGACAATGAGGCTGCGGAGGCAACTGAGCGAATGGAGTCGATATTCCCTTCCGAATCCCGGCCGGTCTTCATTCATGTCGAAAGAGATGATGGCGAAAATGTCCTTGACATCAGTTCATTGCAATTGATGCATGAACACCTCGAGGCCGTACGGGATTATTCATCTGACAGGCAGGATTTCATCGTCACTGAGATTACTGCACCGGGAATCATCGAGACTGCACTTGATGAGGAAGGCGATGGGACAAATATCTCGCAATTGACTGAGTGGACGCAATTACTCGATCTAGTGATCGATGAAGATGTGGATTGTTTGAGTGAACGGGATGATCAGGTGGATTCTGTAGCATCTTTCGCACGCGACTCATTGCTTCACAAGGACCTGCAATACAGTAAGGTGTGTGATTATCTCGACGATGGAGCAGGTGAAGGTGTTCCAAGTGCTGCCTCAACACTTTGGGTCTTCGAGATAGACCCCTCTCTGGATATCAAAGAGCGGCAGGTCAGACAAAATCAACTACGCACCTACATGGGCACTCTGTCAGACGAGTCAGAATTGACTTACTCAGTAGTTTCTCTAGATTTGATTTCGCATGATATTGATGAAGGAACCTTTGACAATCTTGTGCTGCTGGTCATTTTTGCCACGCTTGTCGTCGTGGTGATAATGGCGATCACTTTCCGTTCAATCAGAGGTGTTGCCTTCCCATTGGTGGGGCTGTCCTGTGCAATGATCTGGACCTATGGTATCCTTGCAGCGATCGATGTCAAATTCTCAGCATTGGAGGTTGCGGTTGCACCTTTGGTTCTTGGATTGGGAATTGACTATTCCATCCATCTACAAAGAAGATATGAGGCATTCCGAAGTGATGGTCTGGATGCTCCACAATCATGGTTATTGGCCTGCAACAAGCTATCTGTCGCACTATCTCTTGCGGTGTTGACAACAGTTGCAGCATTCCTTTCCAATGTCTTGTCAGACCTCCCCCCAGTCCGGACATTCGGATTGGCTCTTGCTTTCGGAGTGGTTTCAGCATTCATTGTTTCAACTGTCGTTGTTGGTTCAATGCATGTGTTGATGGATAGAGCGGTTTCAAATCGAACCAACCGTCCGCCCTTGCAGTTTCCGCAATTGGTGGACAGGGTCATCGGCATTCAGAAGAAACATCAGGTGGTCGTCATCATATCAGCGGTGATCATCTCCTTTGCCTCACTGTTCAGTGCAGCGAATCTAGAAACCGAATTCGATCTTGGAGATTTTCTCGATGATGACATGCCTGTCATGCAGGTGCGAGAAGAATTACAGGATTCTTATACCGCTTCGGGATGGAAATTGATCTACTTGTTCTGGGAACCGGTCTCTGGAGAGGAGAGTATCACTGATGACTCGTTACTTCTGACTCAATTGAATGAGTTGGACATACGACTGGGACACATCAATGGGGTCGTGGGTGTCGAGAGGTCGAATAAACATCCAGCCTATGAAGGAGCATTTACGATCCTACGGGACAAGGTACAGCGAGACGATACATTTGGAGACAGACATAATCTGGCGATGTATGGTAGTACGCTGGTCAGGGATAATGCTTCTCAGGGAGTTGACCTTTCAGTGGCGTTACAGGAATTAGCAACGAGCGATGAAGTCAGCGACCCATTGACGGGACGGACCTGGGCAGACAGGGTCAACCTCATCGCACATTTCGTTGATGGGGAGATCGCTGCTTTACGGATGGAGATCAGAGTAGTTGCCAGTACCAGTACTGACAGCAGTAATATTGTTCACGAGATAGAACAACAACTCGGTACAACCTCCAAGAGTGGTACCATCAGATATGCAATGTCCAACAGTGCTGTGATCACGGTGACTGGAGATCTTGTGATACTCGATGCGGTATTGGATGGGTTGAATGAATCACAGGTTGAATCAACCGCGATAAGTCTGGCAGTCTCTTTTGGAGTTCTGTTCCTTCTCACCAGGCGTTTGATGCCAGCCATGGTTGCCTTGGCACCTGTGGCCTTGGCTACTCTTTGGGTGGTTGGTTCAATGGTCATCTTCGGACTCAATTGGAATGTCTTGACCGTGATGGTCACTGCATTGACGATTGGAATAGGAATTGACTATTCTATACATATATGGCGGCGATTCGAGATTGAATCATTGACT
Source organism: uncultured euryarchaeote (assembly GCA_937897005.1). Lineage (GTDB taxonomy): Archaea > Thermoplasmatota > Poseidoniia > Poseidoniales > Poseidoniaceae > UBA226. The sequence continues at coordinate 6,791 of CALCOQ010000328.1, read as the reverse complement.
GGCGACCGGCCATGGGAGGCGATGAAGCGAACTTTATCGACCACTGGTGTCGCTCTGGCCCTTTCGGCTGGAACAACGATGTGTGGATTCATGGTTCTGTTGATGTCGCCAATGCCAGTGATCCGAGATTTCGGACTGGTGACATCGCTGACAGTCTTGTTTTCATTGATTCTCTCGGTCATCGTCCTTCCGATTCTTCTGGTGATGAGTTCAGAGAAGGATCACATGGTCGATTGACAGCGCTCTTCTTTCACTTTCTAAGGACTGGAATCAAGGGCGAAATCTCCAGCCCTTGTTCTCTGGCGAGCAATGCCAGACAGAACCACTCTTCAACTGGACCCAATGCCCTCTTCTTTCGCTCACATCTTCGTCTGATTTCTTTGACTTCAAGTCCTGTTGCTTCTGCCACTAACAAGAATGCCTCATCACTACTCTGTTCTAGATTAGGTGTCTTAGTATAAGTTTCTATATCAGCAGGAGTATCTGTACCCTGTTGAGTTGAAAGGAATCTTCGTGGATGCATCAGGATGCTTGGACGCGGAAACCAACCCAGAGGTGTCTTTGCCTCATCTGGGATAGTCACTGGAATGATTCCTGTATCTGTTTCAATGAACCATCCTGCCTCAATCAGAGCAGCGACTGCTACTTCGGCTTCCAAGGGCTTGAGCCACTGTAGATCCAGACTCCATATTCGAGATACCACCTCAGGCCCGAGTGGACCTTGGACTCCTCGCCATGTCAGAGCCATCACTCTGCCGATATCCTCACTCATCTTGGCATCCATGTTTGACGTTCAGATGATGGGGCGGGGGAACATGAAGGCTTGCATTGGGGTTATTCACCATTCAATGTTTCATCCTCGATGCAGTGCCCCATTCTATCCACCTTGGTAGAGAGGTAGGAGCGATTGTTGCTGCTCACACCTGCCACCAATGCCTTTCTTTCAACCACGTCGATTCCATAATTGGATAATTGCTCGACCTTGTCGGGGTTGTTGGTAAGCAGACATACGCGCTCGATTCCAAGAGAATTCAGCATGCTGGCAGCAATGTGATAATCCCGTGCATCAGCAGGAAAGCCCAACATCAGGTTGGCATCTAGAGTATCTGCACCTCTATCCTGTAGATGATACGCCTGTATCTTCGCATGTAATCCAATACCTCTACCTTCCTGTCGAAGATAGAGAAGGACCCCCCAACCGAGTTCACTGATCTCATCCAGAGCCCTGTCCAATTGCTCACCGCAGTCACATCGTAGGCTACCGAAAGCATCTCCAGTCAGGCATTCAGAATGTATCCTGACCAGAACTGGATCCGGTCCATCCATCTGTCCTAGTGTCAAAGCCACATGATCGAATCCAGTCTCTTCTTCGCGGAACACCTTGATATGGAAATCACCCCGAGTGGTCGGTAGACGAGCGGTGGAAGGAACCCCTTCTTCCAATAGTGTGATTTCGTCCTCACTCATTCGGGCCACCTACTTTGATCATGAATCGGAATTCACCAGAGTCACTTTCAATTGACAACAACTCAGCATCGTGTCTGTTCACCAATTCCGGAATGTCCTGCACTGTTTCAGGATCGTCAGACCACATCTCCAGGATATCGGATTCATTCATCGTCAACATCACTTCTCTTGTCTTTGCAATCGGGATAGGGCAGAGGAATCCCAGTACATTGAGAGTCCTGTCAGGAACCGCCTTGGCACCATTCCCCATCGCAACGACCTCGGGCATTGAAACTCCCTCTCGACCCCTCCTTTTCAATCCGGCGACAATGGGGTTGAACAATTCTACACCACATCACTCAAAGCGAACCTGTTCATGTCCATGGTCATGAGTGGGGCCGTGGTCGCTGCTGCTAGAGCACCGGCAAAGGATGACATGTCATGGACAGAGGTGGGCCAACTCGGGTTACGATATCTGAAGATTCCATTGGTCCTATTGCTGCTTGAGATGCTGTACTGGTTCCTGACTCAGCCTTCCAACACCCTTGCATGGATACAGACTGTTGAAGCATTTCTATGGCATAACCTTTCGATCTGGATATTTGGTTCCGGGGCAACCGAATTGTCAACTCATCAGGGATGGTGGATACGTGTCGATATGTTCCATCAGAATTTTCCGGATGGTAGAATCGCTCTATATGTTGGAGATGAATGTGCAGGGGTGCATGAAATGCTGTTCATCTCTACGCTTGTATTGTTGACAGATGGAGTTCCACAGAAGTTGAAATTGAAGAGCATAGGAGTCCTGTGTTCCATTGTTTTCGTTCTCAACATCGTTCGCTTGCTTCTATTGTATCCATTTGCCAGATCCGGATGTGATGCAGACCCTGGGGACCTCTGGTGCACTTCAGAGATGTATTCCTTTCATTCGATGATGTTCGAATGGGGATTCCTCATCATTCTTGTAGCCATGTGGACGACATGGTTCTTCTGGGTCAATGGTCCCTCAAGGATTCGGAAGGCGAATGAAAGTGAAGAGCCAAGTTGGCAGTTTTCATTCCGCGATATGTGGAAACCAATGCATCTGGTGTTGGTGATGGTCGCAATGATATTCTTTGCCATGGCGGCACAATCTTGGTTCGGCCCTGATACTCAGGCTGCAATAGCAGAGATGGAGGATTGCGACTCCTTGAATGAGATTTCAGCGCGATGTGGTAACGCGATAAATGACTATGATGAAGCGATATCAACTGCTTGGTCCTTGGGAACCATTGGCTTACTTACCTTGTTCGGGACTGTGGTAAGGATAGAAAGGCCGAATCCTGCTAGATTCACTGAAAGCGAATAGTGTGGTGGCGTGGACCTTTCCAAAACTGCACACCATTCATCAGAATTCGGTGGCCTAAAGTGAGATTTCAAGCGTGATTCCAGAGAGAGTGGACCCTCCTAGTGCATCTCGGACATAGGCAGCCTTCGATGCATGCACCTCAAGCACACAACCAGCGTCGCTGAACTTGAGGTCACCAAGTGCAAGATCCGGCATTTTGACCAAGGACATGGTGTGCTCGACCAATTCTTGTTTTGATACACCACTGCTGCTGTTGATGTTGAGATTGAATGGTACCATGCCGAAGACATCCGCAACCTCACTCCAATCGTCGACCTGACGAACAGGGTCTCTTGAAACCGAGTCTGGAAGTTCAGGGACCTCACAGTCAACGATGATCATTCCCAAAGAAGAACGCAGTTTGTTGATGGTGGGAATATCATTACGGGTGACGAAAGACCAAGCCTCTCCCTTGCGACCGATCCTGCCGGTGCGACCAATTCGGTGAACATAGGAATCGAGATCATCATGCAGGTCGTAATTGACTACGCGTGATACGTTATCCACATCGAGGCCACGAGCAGCCACATCGGTAGCTATGATTACCTCAAAGCCTCCATCCTTGAATTCGTTGACGATTCGTTCACGCTTGTTCTGAGGCATATCTCCATGCAGGCCAGTAGCTGTGAAACGGTGCTTGCCTAATCTTTCCACAAGCATATCCACCATTCTTTTTGTATTACAGAACACTATTGTCTGCCCTTCATCCGATTGCGTCAATATACGTCCAAGCGCCCATAATTTGTTTGCTCTTCCAATTCGAACCGCATATTGTTCGATATCAGGAACATCCAATGTAAATTCACCACTGCTGACATGTAGGTGCTCTGGCATGAATTCGTTTGCCGCATCCAGAATCTCTTGAGGAAATGTTGCACTGAACAACATCGTCTGAGTTCGATTCGTCAATCTTTCGATGACCCACATGATATCTGGCATGAATCCCATGTCCAACATGCGATCTGCTTCGTCGAGAATGAAATGAGCGGGATTCGCTAGATCGATGTGTCCTCTCTTGCTCATGTCCATTACACGGCCTGGAGTGCCGACGATGATGTCAACCCCAGCATCAAGTTTCTTGGCTTGTTTGTCGATATCCGTACCGCCATAGACCGAGATGATGGACAATCCTTTATCCCCTTGAATGTCTTCAAATTCATCTCTTACTTGACTGGCCAGTTCACGGGTTGGAGTAAGTACCAGTGCCTGTAAGGAGCCATTTGGTTCACACCTTTCGATGACAGGGATTCCGAAAGCTCCAGTCTTTCCTGAACCAGTTCTTGCCTGTCCAATGATATTCTTGCCAGCCCTTGCCGAAGGAATGGTCTCAAACTGGATCCAAGTTGCTTTTTCCCAGCCCAGTTCTGCAATCCCTTTCTCGATGGAGGAGCCTAGACTCCAATCGTTGAATCCCTGTTTAGTGATCATTCTTCTACCTCCACTCAAATTCCGATACGGGCGCCGAGTGGAGGCGCCCAACAACTCGCCACATCAGTAGTTCTCACTCTCTGCCTCTTGCTTCTGGATTTCACCCATCCAGTAGCGCTTGGCATTTTCGTAGGTCAAAGGGCGTTTCTTCTGCCTGACGTGCTCGAGGATGTACTGACGGAACTTGAGTTTCTTTGCGCGATTGATACCTTTCGGGGTTTGACCCTCCCAGAGCTTATCGAATTGCTCCTCGCGGCTATTGAGACTCTCTTCTGACATGAGCACACCTTCGGTGAGCGGCCGACCTGAGCGAGTTTCTTAACCCTGCCGCATCAAACCCGATGACTTTTCGTCTGTAGTGTCTTCATTCTTGGGTGGCAGCATCTTTTGACCTTCGTCGAGAACCGGAGCATCCTCCATACTGGCAATTATCTCACGGTCCCTTGCGGGAACAGGTTCTGCAGGAGCCAAAAATGCATTCTTCGTCCGCTCATCTCCCTCAAGCTGTTGGTCGATCATCAACTCTTTGAGTTCCTTACGTAATTCCTTATCAGTCTCCTGTTTGAGAAGTTCTGTGGCAAGATCACGGGTACCTTCCTGCGAATACAACCTTGGTATCATTGTAATACATGCTCGACGAACCTCGACGTCAGCCACCCTGCATCCATCAGATACCAATGTCTTCATCCGAGTGGAACTGGAATCAAGGATGGTCAGACATTTGAGAACCTTCGCTCTGACCTTTTCATCACGGTCAAAGAGTGCGGATTCCGCCATCAACAGGGCGACCTTTGGATGATGTTCAGCCAATGGACGAAGAGTATTGGCTGCTCGGCGACGCACTTCATCATCTTCATCCTGAAGCGACCAGATTATCAGATCCCAGATCTTCGCTCCAGACTTCCTGACCAATCTGGCCAATAGAGAAGCAGCATCTCTTCTCAATGTTACTTCCTCTTCTCGAATCAAGCGGTCGATGTGGTTGGCAGCGACATCTGGCCATCTCTGACATAACGCGCGTAGCCCCTTCCATGCCTCCACTCTTCTGTTTTTGATTTCATGGCGTAATTCGATGTGAAGAAGAGTGTCAGTCCCAGAGGGGAAATCCGGGGCGATCTCCCCCAAGCACCTTGACGCCGATTGTCGAACCATGAGGATGTTGTCATCCAGTAACTCAGCAAGGATGTCGAAGAGTGCTTCTGATTGCCTCATAGCGCACACTGGCAGGACTTCGATAGATGCCATTCTGATTTCTGGGTCGTCAGCAGAAAGACCCTTGACCAAGGCGGAATGCATTTCCTTGACTGGACCTGAAACCAGTCTAGGTAGTGCTCGGATTCCTGCCGGTCTTCCGATTCTACTGTTTCTTCCTTCAAAGATCACTTCCAAAGACTCAATTTGACCTGTTGCCAACGGGAGGATGTCATCTGCCTCAATGCTGTTCCATGGCCCTCTGGCCATTTTTTTCACTGGACGCTGAGTTTGCCGTTCCCTTCCCGAACTGATCGCTCTGCCGGTATGAGGGTGTTTGGCAATGTAATCCTTGGGCATTCAGCATCACGCGGATGGGCGCATCCCCCGCCCTGCCATGAATGTGTTGTGTACTTGCTGATGCGACAGGGAGTCAAAAGAAACAAGGTTGGATTCTCTTCCCGGTGGCCATGGGCATCGCGGGGCTTCGCTCTTCATTATTGATAGTGCTCTTGATGTTGGCCTCTTTTGTGCCCAATAGTGTCCCTGAATTTGAAGTCGAAGATGATACAGAAGTAGAGCATGTAATCATTGTTCATGACAACTGGTCTTCAAATGGAGCCACTCGAAATGATCTTAATATCAGCGACGATGGAAAACCGATTCTAGACCGTCCATTTTTGAGTTGGAACAGTGTCACTGGAACTCCAACAGTCAAGACTGGAGTGGCTGTGGTTTCGATTCCACAGAAGAATGAGGTATGGTTCATCGGGGGCAGAATGGACCCAAGTCCGTTGACGAACAATGATGAGGTGGCGACCAATACAGTTGACATCTATGATGTAGCAAACGATACCTGGCAGTCGGGGACCAGTCTAGGAAGCGCACAACAATATGCTGGTGCTGAAACGATTGGCGACCAGGTTCTCGTCATTGGAGATTGGTGGCCGACCAATACAAATCCCACAAAAGTATCTACAGGAATGTTCCAGATATTCAATATGACCAATGAAACATGGTATGATGGAACTTCTGTTCCGTCCGGTAATGCTGTTGGGAATGCAGGAGTGGCTGCTTTGGATGGATATCTATATGTCGCTGGTGGAGTGAAGAAACATACAGGCCAGGATCCATCCAACAAAACTTTTCGATATGACCCATCTACTGAAGAATGGACTGAATTGGCATCGATGAACAGGTCGCGTTGGGGTTTGACACTCACTGCATTCGATGGTAGACTGTATGCCATGGGCGGTGCTAATCATACTTCGACAAGTTGGTGGATACAACCTGATGTTTTTGATGATGTTGAGGTCTATGAACCATCTAATGATACCTG
>CALCOQ010000327.1 GCA_937897005.1 uncultured euryarchaeote | reverse complement strand
ATATCCATCTCCATCGGAATCACTCCATTGACTTTCATCAAGTGGCAAGACATCATTGCTGTTGGACCATCCGTCGCCATCGATATCTGGGCATCCATAGACATCCCCGGTTGACTCGCCATAGGTCTCAGGACAAGCGTCGACTATTCCATCACCTGCGTCGGTGGTATTGAATCCGTCCTGGTCAACATCATTGGCCCACAGGTCCCAGTAGTTTGTGATGTTGAAGGATTGGCCGACAACGAGGTTGTTGCTCTCATTCTCCTCTTCGACATTCATATTCGGGTCAATCTCCAGTTGACAAGTATAAACATCAGAGACCGAACCTTCTGGAATCTCTAGAACACTGCTTCCAGATTCCATGTTCGCATTCATTGCGGTGAAATTGACAGTACCCGAATACAGATTGAGCACACTGTCTCCCATCGAGTCGATCAGGTCCACTGAGATTTCCACAGGTTCATCGTGCACTCCGTTAATGTTCGAGACTTCCCATCCTATGGATGCTTCATCACCACTGATGAGGTCGATAGGACACGAGACTGCAACCGCGACGAAATCCGGTAATGCAGCAGCAGTGGTTGTCACACTGAGGTTGTAGAATCCTTCGTGGCCATTGGCGCCGATGAGCACTCGATAATCAGAATCGGTTCCTTCTCTTTCTGTGTCCATGGTTCCCCAGTTGACTTCGGATGTGGTGTTGTCCCAACTGTCGATGAGGTTGCTACCCTCATAGAGAGAGATCATGTAATTGGTATCGGAACCTTGAGTGAAAGTGATCACCACGTTCTGTCGGTCCGTCAATCCAAATCCATAGGCATCTGCAACATCATCGGAATCCATGCAGCCCATACCGGCTTGCATTGGATTGTCTCCAAGTTCAGTAGGATTGGTGCTGGCATCACTTGCATCACCGATCAATCCCAGATCCATCTGGTCACCACAGTTGAATGCTGGAGTGATGATATCATTGGCATCATTGATGATCAAACGATATTCACCAGCGTCAGAATAGGCATTCACCTGAAGGTAGAAGGTTCCTCCAGCAGCGTCGGTGGTCTCTACGAATTCATCATTGCTATCTGCGCTCAAGCCGAAATCTAAGTTCTGACCCATCGAGTTCTTGAGTAAGATATCGAAATCCGCACCTGGTGCAGTGATCAGTATTGCTTCAAGATCCATGCCAGAACTCATCGTGACCTTGTAGTAGTCATCCGTATCGGTAGTGCTGTCTGCACAACCAATGACCTCAACTGAGGGGTCGGTTCCTAGGTCATAGGCGTTGTTGGCATCATTTCCAGCATCTCCTCCAGACAAGGCATCGTTCTGTGAGGATGGGCATGAAGTTGGATAGGTTCCAATTGTTATGAGGTCCTCCGCCAAACCTTCGTTATCATCTTCGTTCTTCTCGTCCAACATCTCATCTTCATCGACCAACATGAGGAGGGAATAATTCCCCTCGATGATATCGGCTGGTATGGCGCCACTCACCTGAACGCTCTGAGTTTGATTGATGCCCAGACTCGAGATGGTTGTGTTGCCAATCTCGTGGTCATGCTCAGACCAGTCATCACTGACTGAGAGCCACGCTGAGACCTTGGTGCTGTTGCTGAGGTCGAGATTACCATTGTTGCCAAGAATTCCTGAGATGGTGATCGTATCTCCGGGGTTGGCACTGAGCGGTCCGCTGACCTCCTCAAAATACAGATTGGCCTTTGGTACGCTGTAATTGGTCCATACGTCCAGAGTATAGTTTCCAACACCCTCCGAGTGAGAGATATTGAGATAGAAAGTTCCACCAGTGGCATCGTAATCCGTCGAGCCTTCGGTGGTGATCTCCTTTACGGTGGTGTTGAAGGACCAATCCCAATCCACGAATGAGCCGTTGAATGAATGGAGATCAAGATTGGCTCTGTCGCTTCCAGTGGTGGTCACTCTGGCGAATAGGTTGTAAGTGTAGGGAACATCGAAACGGAAGTTGTCGTTGCCATCATTTCCGTCCATGCATCCGTTCAAGGTGCCGGTGTAATTATCGCCGGTGACCACTGTGACGTTTGACCAGTTGGTTGGTGCATCATCGCCCAGACCCGCATCATCCTGCCCATTGCTGTGCAGGTCTTCACAGGCCATTCCAATAGTCATCTTGTCAGGACTGGCCATGTAATTATTCGATTCGTTACCTTCAGTCACATTTCCGTATCCATCAGGCCAGATGATCCAATGATAGGAGCCATCAGCCAGATTCGATGGAAGAGTGACGTTACTGGTATGAGTCAAACTACCGTTGGGTACGATATTGGAATGAGTCTCTGAATGCGAAAGCAATGTATCCGTCCAATCATATGTGTCATCCTCAGAGAGTACGAAGGCGACGTCAAAAGAAGAACTGTTGGCGTCTCCAACATTGTCAATCGTGTAGGTCACACTGACTGTATCACTTGCATTGGCGCGTGCCGGTGCAAGAACGGAGGTGGCTGTCAAATCGGGTGTTGGTGGTGAGTCATTGGTCCAGGTCCTCAAGGTGTAAGTTCCATCGCCAGACCATACCTGCAAACGCAGGTAGTATGTTCCAGCAACTCCAGAGATCGAACTGCCGATGCTGGTCACCTTTTCCAATGGATCAGCGAATTCTGAATAAGCATTGTATGGATACTGGCTAACCCCATCCCACAGATAAAGATCGAAATCCGCACCTGCTGGAACCACCAGTTCCACATCGATATCCTTGCCAGAGGTGTAAGAGAATGAATAGAAATCTGCATCATCTGTTGCATCCATGCAGCCCGTCTTGCTGGTTGTCGGGTTCTGACCTAGAGGTCTGGATGTGTTGGAAGTGTTTCCAGCATCT
>CALCOQ010000326.1 GCA_937897005.1 uncultured euryarchaeote | reverse complement strand
GCTTCTCCAGATTCAGAATCTCCAGTGAATGCATGCTGCCATTCTGCATCGACAGAACCTCCAGACCATTCTCCTTTCAATGATATCTCATCGACGTCGACCTCTTCTCTCCATACCGGTTCTTCTGTACTTCCAGAGACAACGAACATCATGTTTTCATCAACCTGTGACCTGACCAGTTCAGCATGTCTCTCCAGAGGTAGGAAGTGCCCGACCGGTGTTCCAGCAGTGACGTGCGGATTGGTTGCTGTACAGATCATCAATCCATCTCCTGGAGCGATCACGTCAATGGTCAATCCAGGTACCGCTGGGTCCGATACCGTTGCCACGACTTCTCCAGATTCAACAACACTCGAGGGTCCGACATACATGTCCAACAAGCCGCCCTCAGCAGCACGTAACCAAGTAGAACCAGAAGCCAGAATCCTGAATCTAGGTCGACTAGGATTTCCGGGTATCAGGTGAAGAGAACGTAGAATATTGAGGACTCCATGAACTGCTACCTGAACTGATTCATGATCCAGATTATCTGCCCCTCCTCCCTCATATGTCATCACTCCGATTCCCTCTTCCATAGCACATCTGCGGAGAGAACCTTTTGGTGGTTTGGAGTCGAGAATCACTTCGATACCAAAGGCCTTGGCGATGATGTTTGAAGGAGGGTCCGCAAGATTAGCTCTGACCTGTGGCATGTTCGATCTACCTTTTGCAGCACTATGGAGATCGATGAGGTAATCAGTATCCTTGATGATGTTGTTCCACATTCCATGAGCAACCCTTGAGGTTGTGTTTCCCTTGGCCCTGCCGGGGAATTCTCGATTCAAGTCTCTTCCATCAGGGAAATATCTGGATTTATTGCGATATCCTGGAAGGTTGATCACCGGAATGAGTCTTATCGTTCCTGCGACATGGGCTGGGTCAAATGGCCGTCCGGGGTCGGTCATCGAGGTGCTCAATAGATGGGTACAGGCGCTTGGACCAGTCAATTCGTCACCGTGTATTCCACCGGTGATGGTCACTGTCGGGCCAGGTCGATGACCGTGGATTATGGTCACAGGAATTGGCCATGAGTCCCCAAGGTCGACATCAAGAAGGTCGACCATGATGGTTCGCATCTGTCCGGGTTTGACCCTTTTGCGCATCACTATGTGATTCTTCTGCCCGGAGGAACGATCCCATTCATCCCGTTTTCCAGTATCGTGATCCTTCAATGCCTGTTTGATCTCCTTTCGTCTATCTGCGGACATCTCATGGGCAACCCTGACCGTTTTCTTCACGGTTGATTTCTTTTTTCTGGTTTTTTTGGGAGTTTTCTTGCTGGTTTTCTTGGCAGTTTTCACCCCTTTGGTCGCCTTTACCGGCCCACCCTCGTCGGGGTCTTCATCCGAATCGGCGCCTAACACAGGTTGCGGGGGAGTTGATTCAGCCATGAATCCTACTCTGCTGTGTTGTGACAGTATTCATGTTATGAGACCTGCAGCAACGATTCATGGATGAGCCCGGAGTACAGCGAAGATATGCCCCATCATCGATATGTTTCGGATGTGGTCCAGCGAATGAAAAGGGATTGAGGATAGATTCTCATCGAATTGATGGAGGATTGGAGATGGAATTCACTCCCAGCCTTGAGCATCAGGCCTTTCCTGGGATGATCAACGGTGGAATCATCGGTACATTGCTTGATTGCCATGGAAACTGGACTGCAGCGATAGCGATCATGGACCAACAGGGGCTGGAAGAACCACCCTGCACTGTGACCGCGTCGTACAGCATCAAATTGCGCCGACCAACTCCTTTGGGCCAGCCACTGGTCATCAGAAGTCAGATTTCTGAAATCGATGGCGACAAGGTCAATGTCGAGATGACATTGGAAGCCGAAGGTAAGTTGTGTGCAACGGGAAAGGGTCTGTTCGTGGCGGTGAAGGAAGGCCACCCCGCATATCATCGCTGGACTTGATTCGAATCGATAGGATTGAAGAACCGTGGCCGATGATGCTATGGTATGCAGACGACGATTGACGATTGGCCTT
>CALCOQ010000325.1 GCA_937897005.1 uncultured euryarchaeote | reverse complement strand
AACGTCGTCGCCAGATCATGGTCCTTCGGTTCTCTTTCTCGCATAGCCTCTCGTACCGCTCCGCCGACCAACCAGACCCCTCCGCCTGCAGCAGCGATGGTTGAATGGATATTGAGCACAGAAGTGGGTAGGTCATCAACCCAGGACAACCGTTCAGCAGGGATTGGAGTGGGTGCAACATCGGCCGCGAATCCTCTTGGAAGGTCCGACATCGGGTCTGCCTGCAATGATGTGATGATGATGATTTTCCTTCATGGACGAGCGAAAGGATGTTACTTGAATGCTTACACGCCGGCGGTATGTCCGGGGAGGAAGTCGTGTTCAGCAGATGGGGTTCGAGTGAGCCTGCAGTGCATCTGGTACCACTTGATTGGCTCAAACCACACGAGGAGATACTTGACAAGAATGTTCGACAACTGGAGAAGATGACACTACGGTGGAAGGGATACACGAAGCCATTATTGGTCGACATCAAGACCGGTTCAATCCTCGATGGACATCATCGATACAGCGTCGGGATGAATCTGGGTCTCTGCAGATTGCCAGCCATGTTGTTCGATTATCTGAATGACGATTCCATCATCCTTGAGGCTTGGCCTGCTTCAGGACTTGAATCTCTTGCGAAACAGGACATCATCGATATGTGCACGTCAAGCGAGTTGTTCTCGCCCAAGACCAGTCGTCATATCGTTGAAGCCGAGGTGCCCCCGATACACGTTCCTTTGGATGTATTGAGTCAAGAGTCTTGATTACTCCGCAGCATGCTCTGCCACAAGCGGTTTCCCTTCCCTTTCAACTTGTCAGCAAGTTCAGGTTCACAGGCTATCTTGAATGATGTCTCCATCATGACCCCCTGTCGATTGATTGCGAGGCTTGCGTCAGCACCCTGTCTACCAAGAAGAACAGAATCAAGTTCAGACTTGTTCCTTACTCTGAGCCCATCGAGGGAAATCAATTCATCATCGGGCAGGAGCAGGTCTCGCAATGGGGAATCGGGAAGGAATCTTTGTACGTACAGTCCACCTTTCTTTTTTGACAGATTCAATCCCAACCACCCCTTGGGTTTCTTCTCATCATCCTCTGGAGAGGTGAATTCAAGGCCCATTGAACGCATTGCTGCTGCTGGGTCCGGTCGAATGTTCTCCTTGGTCAACCTATCGAGCAGCGCTCCCATCCTTGCCCCTCCAAGCAACGATGTCAAACCTCTTCTGATATCCGAGTGGCCAATGCCCAATGTCTCTAACTCAGGTGAATCGAGTCCATGTCGTTTCCATAACAGAACGAACAGGCTCTCAAGTCCGGTCTGGCCTTTGCTGCGGCGCCTGAGTTCGGCGTCCAGACACATCATCACCATCTCTCCTTCAAGGTAGTATGAGATCGTACTTTCACGAGAATATGCGTGTGGGCGATAGAGATGGATCCATGCTTCGTGGCTGGAGGTCGCCAATGATTGATGTTCATTTCCACGACCATCGTTGAATCGCTTCATCTTTCGCTCGAGGTCCTTGCGCCAGTCCTCCTCGCTCCAGGCTCCACTCTTCACACAGATGATGTCTCCAAGCCAGGAAGTGCCACCTTCAAACCACCAGAGAAGTTCGCAGTGTACTTCTTTGGAGAGGTCATAGTCGAGGAATTCTCGTGGTCTCAATCGTTTGACATTCCACAGATGAAGGTATTCGTGTGAGAGCAGGCTCACCAGGTCCCTCCAGGCATCAACCTGACCAGACTGGATGGCGATTCGCGGCACCATACTCGTTTGTGAGCGAAGATGTTCAAGGCCCCCTCTTGGACCACCGGTCAGGTGGAGAATGGTCCAATATTCATTGAATGGTAAAGGCCCGAAAAGGGCGACAAACTCGTTCACCAGCATCTCCATTGTATCTTGGATCCTTTCGATGGCTTGTTCGGGTACCGCGTATCCACCAGCATCCCAGACCCTGAGATGGTGCATTGCCCCAGCCATCATTCGACTGTGAGTGGCTTCTGCATTGGCTTCGATGACGCCGTCGTACAATTCATCCATATCGGGAGGTTGCCAAGTTAGTTCATTTCCAACTCCCCAGACCTTGTGCTTAGGGGCGCTTGCTGGGTGGTCGTTGAGTTGACTTGCTGCACTCCAAGCATCAGGCATCTCCAGAGTCACCGTACAATCATCTCCTCCATCCCAACCTCTTTTCGGCATCATCCAGGTGAAGGTAGGGACCAGATGTAGGTGGCTTGCATCCATGTGATTGCTGCGAACGGTCAGGTCGGGGCAGAGCAGTTTGTAATTGACCAAGATATCTTTCATGCCACCCCTTGGAGGTTTGATTCGATATCCGTGTGTTCCGTTCCGGACAATCTTCGCCTCGCCACTCACAGTGATATCGCGCATATGTCTCAACGGTTCTCTGATGAGGTATGAGCCAGGGACCCAACGCGGCATTTCGATATCGATCGAGGATGAGAAGGTCCCTTGGAGAAGCAGGTGTACATCGAGCAACCGAGATGCTGCCTCAAGGCAGGAGGCGCGCTGATGGATTCTGACTTTGGCCATGCTCAACAGAACCTCTGAGGTTGAGGCAGACGATAGAACATCCCATCAAGGAATCAAGTCTTCATGCCCAGATGAGAACCCAGTTGCACCTGAATCATCTTCAGGTGCTCCGGGTTGTTGTAAGCGTACATTGAACAACTGTGACAACAGGGGCCATAGCCCCATCAGCCAGTCTTTTGCCTCATCCAACATGACCAGAAGAGGATGTTCTTCAGTTTTTTCTTCATCCTCATCTTCTGCTCGTTCTCTCCATTCGTCGAACAATATGAGTTCCGGAGGAGGCAGGTCTGGAGGTAAGGTTCTGAGATCAGTGACCAGATTCTCGATATTGCAGATCAATTCCTCTTCCATGATGTCATACAGACGGGCGAAGGAAGCTGCTTCCTCGAGCATATCTGCCAAGGTATCAGGGCTCGGGATTCCGGGTTCACTATCCTTGATGTCGACAGGGCCAAAGACCACACTTCCTAATTCTGTATCAAACAATTCAAGACCTTGTTTTTCTCTTTTCACCAATCGTTGATTCACTTCCCCACCGAGTGGAGCAACGATGAATCCACCTTCCGAAAGCGCCTCTTCCAACCATGCAGGGATTCGCTTCAGTGAACCGCTTATCAGAACTCGATTCAGTTCTGAGGGTAGATCCTCAGGCGCTTCAGCAAGTGTGGTTATTAATCTGGTATTACAGTTGTTGAGACTGTGGAGGCGTTCTTCAACGTGTTCCAGAACTGCTTGTGAAGGGTCGAAAACCGTCACGTTCCCTTGGTCTCCAACAACTGCTGAGATCAGCGCAGCGAAATATCCGCCTTTGGCTCCGATGATGACTACGTCTTGGCCTTCGGAAAGTTCGAGATGAGACAATAATGTAGCAACCATGTGTGGCGCTGAAATGGTCTTGACGCCCCCGGAAGGAGTTTCAAGGAATACCAGTGGACGGTCATGGAAGAATGGAGTGGGATCGAAATCGCTGTAGGTTCTTACATCGACCTGCATCATCGCTTCTTCGATGACTTCATTCATTGGAATCCCAGCATTCTGCAATCTCTCCAGCAGGGATTGCATAGGGTCCATGAGCGCTGCAAGAGGATGGTCCCCTTTCAACACTGGCATCGACAGGAGGATGCATCATCTGCTATGGGTGATCAATAACCAGGTAAGGAACAGGCCGGCAGCAGCGCCGACGGTTCCACTCAGCGTATTGGCTTGAGCCACATCCATGAAGCCTACTGCACCCATGCCTGCCAAGGGCACTCCAAGCGCGGTCATCTTGAGAATCATCTCTCTTCTGGGCAGGGGAGGTTTTCTTGGTCGCAGGGTAATCGTGCTACGTTTCTTCCAGATATGGAAATCAGCAAGTATCTCAGGTGTGGACAGCAGCGTCAAGACCATCGTTCTGAGCTCAGGGATTCTGCTGTTGGAATCACCACGCCCGCTGATGAAAGTCATTCTTCCAATCCTGTGTCTGACGCTGATACATATTTGTAGTGCGGCCTTTGCACTATCCAGTTCCATATCGTGCAGGTCAACTCCTACTCCAAGTCCGCGGTCGCTCAGATGAGTCAGCACATTCCATTGTCGTGAACCGGTCGTGATGTCATCGCTGGCCTTGGCCTGAATGGGTCCGAGGGTTT
>CALCOQ010000324.1 GCA_937897005.1 uncultured euryarchaeote | reverse complement strand
CATGATGAACAGAGCTGCTGACAATAGATACCCTATGTCAAAGACCACTGGGTCGATGGTAACCATTCAAGCCACCTCCTTCTTACGCTTCTTTCCAGCGATCATGCCCAACATTCGATTTGTGACCATGAAACCACCCACACAATTGATGGTGGCCATGACCAAGGCCGCGAAACCAAGCCATGCAGCAACCCCTGGCGAGCCATTGTTGAAGGCGACGTTACTTGCTAGCAGAGCACCGACCACGGTGATTCCAGAGATAGCATTGGCTCCTGACATCAGCGGGGTATGAAGAGTGGCTGGAACCTTGGATATCAGTTCAAAACCGAGGAATATCGCAAGAACGAAGACCGTGATGCTGGCGATCAATGCTGCCATTGTCAAACTCATCCTACCACCTCTGCAAGACGAGACTGCTTGGGATGTATCTCCCCTCCAGAACAGATCAGTACTCCGCCCATTCCAGCGACATGGAAGTCACTTCCTTCAGGAGCACCGACAAGGATGTCATCCTCAAGGTTGAGATGCAGTTCTCCTTCGTTCACCAATGTCAAAACAAAAGTTGTCATGTTGTTGGAATACAACATACTGGCAGTATTGGCCAAAGTACCGGGCAGATTTGCAAGCCCCACTATTGTGACTCCATGTGCTTCGATGACTTCACCACATTCAGTCAACTCACAGTTTCCCCCGACATCAGCATTCATGTCAACCACAACAGCACCATTCTTGAAGGATTCAACTGCACTTGCTGGGACGGTTATTGGAGCTGGTCTGCCAAAGATACGTGCAGTAGTGATGATCACGTCGGCATCTGACGCCACCTCGCACACAGTATCATTGACCTTCTGAATGAACTCGGGAGTCAGAGGCTTTGCATATCCTGACTCATCCTCGAAATCATCCATTCCCTCAACTTCGATGAAACGACCGCCTACCGATTCAATCTGTTCTGCAGCAGACCTTCTCACATCGGATGCATATACCACAGCGCCCAGTCGCTTGGCTGTTGCTATCGCCTGCAATCCCGCAACGCCACTTCCCATGATGACGAATTTGGCTGGACGTACGGTTCCAGCACTGGTGGTCATCATCGGAATTGCCTTGGACACATGTGCAGCACCCATCAGTACCGCTTTGTAACCGGCCAGATTGTCCTGACTCGAATTGACATCCATCGCCTGAGCCCTCGACAGTCGACGAGGAATCATATCCATACTGAACAAGGTTATTCCAGCCTCAACCGATTTCGAGACATTCTCAGGATTGCGGAACGGATCGCAGACACAAGCGAGCATCTTACCTTCCTTCATATTGCTGATATCTGGCATTCTGATAGCGATGACGATATCCGAATCCATCACCTCTGAAATACTGCCAATACTAGCTCCTGCTTGCTCGTATTCCGAATCTGCATGACGTGCCTTGGCCCCCGCCCCGGATTCGATTACGACCTCGAAACCACTCTTGACCAGTTTCTTGACAGAATTCGGCACTATTGCAACTCGATTCTCACTATCTGGTTCTGCAGGGACACCCAAACGCATTCACTCACATCCACAGTGGTCAAGAAGAAAATCCTCAACAATCACGCCGACTTGAAGTCGGTTCTTCAATGCCACGCTCATGATGTATGCACTGACATGGCCACCATCGCGCTTATGGCCTGTGTATGGATGGCCTGTTCGAGGGTGGTGAAGATGGCCGGTGGACGCAGCAAAATCGCAGTGATTGGAGCCGGGAACGTGGGTGCAACATGCGCTTTCGTTCTTGCACAGATGAAACTTGGCGACATCGTGATGCTGGATATCTTCGAAGGTTTTGCCAAAGGAAAGGCACTCGATATGAGTCAAGATGGTCAGGTCCTGAATTATGATGGAAGAATAACCGGGACAGCGGACTATGCTGATATCGCAGGTTCCGATGTGGTTGTGGTGACCAGTGGATTCCCTCGCCAACCCGGAATGAGTAGAGAGGACCTGATCGGCAAGAATGCTGAGATTATCAGCCAGGTAGGCACCGGCATCAAGGAACATGCCCCTGATTCGATCATCGTCATGGTGACCAACCCTCTCGACCTGATGACCTATCACATGCAGAAGACCACCGGATTCCCAAGCGAACGTGTGGTCGGTCAAGCAGGAATACTCGATAGTGCAAGAATGACTCATTTCATCGCAGATGCAGTTGGATGCAGCGAAGAAGATGTGCAGGCCATGGTCCTAGGAGGACATGGAGATACGATGGTTCCATTGCCACGATACACTACCGTGGGAGGGATCTCAATCGACCAATTGCTCGACGAAAAGACGATTCAAGCAATCTGCGAACGTACTGCCAGTGGTGGAGGAGAGATCGTCAAACTACTCGAACGAGGCAGCGCTTTCTATGCACCTGGCAGTGCTGCTGCTATCATGGCCGAAGCAGTGGTCAAAGACCGCAAGAGATTGATTCCTGCAAGTGCTCACCTCAGTGGCCAGTATGGATTGGATGATGTTTACATCGGTGTACCCGTCATCCTTGGTGCTGAGGGCGTGGAACGAATCATCGAACTCGACCTCAGTGATTCTGAATTATCCAGTCTTCAGACCTCCGGCAATTTCTACAAACAACAACTCAGAGAGTTACTTGGCTACTGATCAGCGAAGTAATCCTGCTCAGGTAATTCACAAGTCAGATTTGCCGGCAGTGCATACTTCATTCGAGAGACTTCACCAAGAACCTCCCAAGTTGCGCGTTGCCATCTCACATAGTCCTCAAAACTGGAACTTATGAGCACGGGGTTTGTTTCACGATTCTCCTCCAGAGTTAGTTCAGGTGCACCTGGAGGATCATGTCCAGGACAAATGAAAATGCCTTCGGAGAAGCGGGACAGGACCTGCAATGAAGCCCAGTGGTCCTCGAGATCTCCAGTTGGCAGGTCGTCACGTCCTCCGCCATTCGTTCCATTGAAGAGAAAATCACCAGTCATCAGTTTATTCTCGATTTCAATGCACATCGCATCCGAAGTGTGACCGGGCGTGTGGTGGAATCTGAATCGTAGCGCACCGAAACTATGCTCCTCCAGGTCAGAGACCAGCAATCCCGCACATGGCACACTGGTCGAACTATGCATCAAATAGGGGCAATCATACTTGCGAGCCAGATGCACTGCGGATGACACATGGTCGGCATGGGTATGAGTATTCATGACACACGCCAGTCTCCATCCATTGCGCTTGAGCATCTCCTCATCACGTGTCATGAATTCCAACACAGGATCAACGAGTACGGCAAGCGCTGCATCTTCATCCACTATCAGGTAAGCGCGCGCCCACCCTTCGTCATTGATCTGCTCAAACAGCATGGAGTGCCGAGAACGAAGTCCATCAAGGATTTTCTGCCTATATTCAGGTGCCGCTCTCGGAACACCCAGATTGATATGAAGGGTTCAAGAACCACGACAACAAGGTGCGGGCATGTCGGAAATCGCGACACTAGCCATCGCCACCATCACCGCCATGGTCACCGCCGGAATTGTATGGGCGATAATGTCACAACGTTCTGCTCGCCTGATCGATGCAGCGAAGACTGAAAGTGCTGTGAAT
>CALCOQ010000323.1 GCA_937897005.1 uncultured euryarchaeote | reverse complement strand
GTGCCAGATAGTTCATTCGCCTTGGTCAAATTGGATTCGATGACAGTGACTCTACAACCATCAGCAAGAAATGAATTTGCTATTCTGTTGGAAACCTGCTCCGCACCGAAAATAGCGACTCTTGGACGATTGGTGAACTCGATCTCATCATGACCGAACAACCTGACGATTCGGGTGAATGAGTCTTCTCCAATCGCTGCCACTGCCACCTTGTCCTTGGGTAACAACTGAGTATGTTTGGTTGGGATATAGGAAGAGTCACCTTCACGCCGCATTCCAACAATGATCGGCATGTCACTTATGCGCTCAGAAACCTCCTCCAGAGATGTGAATGTAAGATCTTGAGCATCCTTGGTCACTTTCATCTCAAGGATGTAAGCACCATCGCCGAACGGGATGATCTCATCAAAGCAAGTCATTCGCAAACCTGTCTTGAGACGCCTGACAGATCCATCGACCGGGTGAATCACCCTGTCCACACCTGCCCACTTCTTCAGGTGGCCATCACGGCTCTCCTTGAGATAACTGGGGTCTCTCACTCGACATATCGTCATCAATCGAGGAGTGTCCTTGTCAGATTGGATTCGATGAGTATGACTGGCCAAAGCACATGAAAGAATATTTTTCTCATCAGAATCGGTGACTGCAATGAAAACGCGAGCCTCATTGATTCCTGCTTCGCTGAGAACCTCTCTTTGAGACGCATCTCCATGTACGATCAAACAATCCACGCCCTGAGCCATCTTTATGGCACTTGCATCATTATCTATCAAAGCAACCGGCTTATCCTCACTCAACAAGGACTTAGCCAGTTCAAGGCCAGTGCGGCCCGCTCCTGCAATCACTATGCGCAAAATCTCACCCCGTCAGCACGGGCCCACTCTCATCCCACCGTGAAGGTACCGCTCGCCATGACCGGGCCAGCGATGGTTTGCCAGTACACATTCCGCGCCAAGGCCCCTGGTGTCCACTGACCGGAAAGCGACAGATAGTATTCATTGACATTGGAACCTGATGGACTAGCGATTTCGATGTAATTGGTAAATGCTGTCGGTGTATGCAGCAGCCACTTGGAATTCACCACATCAACACTGGCCAGCACGAAGCAAGTCTCCATAGTCACCTTCTTATCAGTACACCAATCATCATTGTATGGAATCATGATATTGGCCCATGCGTGTGATTCCCAAACCTCGTACGTGACGCCAGTCAATGCACCGAATTCATACCATGTAGGGACCTTCTTGGTTCGCAAGATGCTCATGAAAGCATTGGATTGCTCGTCGCAGTCCCCCAATCTCTCTTCGATACAAAGAGCCCCACTGCGAGAACCATCAACTGGAGCATTTGAGTCATATGGAACATTCTCCCTCAGCCAATCAAAAGTTGCCTTTCCAAAGGCAAACACATTATTCTGCTTACTGGCGGGTAGACTCGAAAGGATGGAATTCGCTGTGGTCTTGATCTGAAGCGGTTCTGTTCCGTCGATTGCCCATGTACCATACTTCTGAGCAGCAAGGCCACTGCGTGCATTCCATTGGGCATGATCTCCAAAGGAAGTGTGCCATACTCCAAAACCTCTGTCGATGATGTCGTCGAAGCTTCCACTTGTACTTTCAGAGATTGCGAACGACTTGCCAGTCACTTTACCTGGAATATCTCCTGTAGCCCACCAGGTGAAAGAACGGCCCCAAATGTCATACTCGATACGTAGAACCTTGGTTTCTCCAGGTTGAAGAGAAGATTCCCATTTCAAACATGCACCGAAGGAGCAGGTTCCTGCATTGTAGTCCCAATACAATAGATCGCCATCAATGGTCATCGCCTCTCCTTCAAGCCTGGATGAGCAACCAACATCACAGATGATGTCAACTGATTGCCCTCCAAGATGAACGGTCATCGAACGAACTTCTTGCAATCTTGTAGCACTGAGGGGGTCTCCATTACCTGTGGTATACTCGAAGTGATTCACTTGGATTCCAGCATCATATACTGGCATCGTGCTGGTCCTTTGAGGCGGTAAAGAAACGTGTTGAGTAAACACAGCAGCCCCCCCAGAAGCAGCATTGGAAACCTCGATCTGTTGCTGTAATGTATATTCAACCTCGATTGGATATTCAAAAGAACGGAATAATTTCTGCATAATCTCATCTTGAAGTTCATGCCAGAACCCCATCAGATGTTCCTGTGCCGGAGTGAACATGAACACGCATGCAACTGCAATCACCAGTACAACATTCTTCTTCTTGCCCTTGCGACGACGACTCATCTTCGCTTGAGAACGGCGCATCTTGGGGGCCAGACCATCTCGAGCCCCAGTGGTTGAACCGCGCATGAATTCTCCACGCGACCTCTGGACCATTCCAGATGTGCCTGAGGTGACTCGCCCACATGAGTAACATATGACATCTGTAGGAAGTGTGCTGGCCATGCAATATGGACATCTACCCATGCTCTTGTCCCGTACGCGGTGAACCATAACGCTTGCGCGGGCATTCCCCATGGGAAAATACACGGATGTATCTACGCATTGTCTGAAAACAGCAGCGCAAGGAACTGAGTAAGTAT
>CALCOQ010000322.1 GCA_937897005.1 uncultured euryarchaeote | reverse complement strand
TGAAAGATTCCTGGTGATCGATGCACAGGTAGGGCAGGCTGCTGGACCGGTTGCAGCATCATTCAACGAATTGGTCGATATCAACGGAGTCATCGTCAGCAAACTCGACGGTACTGCACGCGGCGGTGGGGCTCTCTCGGCAGTTGCCGCCACTGGCGCTCCCATCATGTACGTTGGAGTAGGCGAAAAGGTGGCAGATCTAGAGCGATTTGAATCAGACCGTTTCATCTCCAGACTTCTGGGAATGGGAGATATCCAAGGTCTCATCGACCTTACTCCAGAGGACCTCGATGAAGAAGAAGCGATGCGCCTGACAGAGCGAATGATGAGCGGACGTTTCACTCTGAACGACATGTACAAACAGATGGAGATGATGTCAAAGGTCGGAACTGTTGATCGCTTGCTATCATTTCTTCCAGCCAACATGTTCGGCGGCATGGGAGCGATGGGTAAGGCCCAGAAAGATGGGATGCAGCAGAATCTTGAGAAGTATCGAGTCATCATGGATAGCATGACCAATTCCGAGAAGGATGACCCATTGTCCCTCAAGGCAGAACGTATCAAGCGAGTTGCTCATGGGTCCGGCGTCAAGGAAAAGGAAGTCAGGGAACTCATTGCACA
Organism: uncultured euryarchaeote; assembly: GCA_937897005.1. Taxonomy (GTDB): domain Archaea; phylum Thermoplasmatota; class Poseidoniia; order Poseidoniales; family Poseidoniaceae; genus UBA226. Next base: position 2,545 of record CALCOQ010000322.1, on the reverse strand, counting down.
GTGGAATCGTTCACGCAAGATGATGAAGGGCATGTCAGGTAATCGACGCCTTTCTAAACAGATGCGGGAGATGATGAAATCTGGAGATTTTGACGATATGCAGAACATGGGGGCGTGAGATGCAGCGGCGTTTCGCAATCATCGGACACAGGGCCCCATCCAATGGAAAACTGAATCTGAATGACCTGTCTGGCGCCTGTGGCCGGTTGGATGTACTTGTTCGAGCAGTCAGCAGTGCACTGTTCCTGTCGCATGGAATGAGAGAGGATTGCCACATCACCCTTCACCTGATGGGAGGGCCGGGGCCCTCGCGTAGAGTCTGGTTTGACTCACGCAACCTCAAAGGCTTACATGTGGATGAACGAGCCATAGCAGGACGAATCTCCAAGATGTTGGAAGAGCCAGTCCCAGCCATTGGGCAATTGCTGGAATTCTCTTCAGGAATGTGGCATTCTGGTGGTGACATCTCCACCACGTTCGACGATTGGCAGCGCGAGGGTGTCAGAATGATATTGCTTGATGCTGATGCACCTCTTCTCTCCAATTCCTCTTTTGGTGAAGAAAGACTGGGTTTCTTCCTCAGTGATGACAAGGCATTCACAGATAATGAACTGGAAGTTCTCGAAATGGAACGGTTCTCACTTGGCTCCGAGCGGCTTCAAGGCCACTCTGCCATCACCATCGTCCATCATATCCTCGATCAATCCTGAAACCAATTCGGCATGTCATCAAGTACCTCAAGATGCTTCATGAAAACAGAATCTGGAGGATGATCAGGATGTTGCGAAGGGTGACTGCCAAGCAGACTGATGGAAGCAAAACCCGCAACCGTTGCATCAACATCTCCATTCTCATGTACTCCATTGATGATCTCCGAAGCTCCAATCTCCACTTTACCCTCTGTGAATGATAGCGCCCCAAGGTAATGTCTACGGCCTAACCTGGTATTTCGAAAATTCCCATTCCAATCTGCTGGGACGTTGATGTTGAGAAATGATTCTCCAGCAAGGAATGAATCCAAGGGCTGGAATTCAACCTCCTTGTTCAGATTGCGAGGCCAGTTGCGAGGCGCCTCAGGAAGCAGAGGCAGGATCTTCTCAAGCAGTTTCTTGGTCGCCAATAAGGCTCTAGGCATTCCTTCATCATCGAATGAAGTCAAAGAAACAGCAAGCGAAGGAATCCCATACAGGCCTGCTTCTCTCGCTGCCGCAATGGTGCCGCTATGCAAGGAATCGATTGACATGTTGGAACCAAGATTAATGCCGCTCAGCAATAATCGTGGGAATGAACGTATTCCAAGTTCCTCCAACAGACCGTCTCCAACCGCGATGGCGCAATCAGCCGGGGTTCCAGCCAATGCGAATACTCGCAACCCCTCCTTCTCCAGTCGTGGATGATTATCAAGTCTCAGTGGAACCCTCAAAGTCAACGACATGCCACAGGCACTCTTGTTCTCAGCAGGTGCTACGATGACCACCTCTTGGCCCATTTCAACAAGAATGTCAGCAACAGCATGCAATGCCGCTGCCTCGATACCATCATCGTTACAAAGTACGATACAGCCGTTCATTCCTCTTCATCTCCCTTGGACAATTCCATAGTCACCATGAGTGTTCCTGCTATCATCAACGGGCCACCGATCCATGTCCACACCCCTGGAATCGAATCCAGTCCAAGTGCCCAACCCATGATTGAACCTATCAGTGGTTCCATGACCAGTGTCACAGATACCACGAGTGGTGGAATCCATCGCAAGACACCATTGATTCCAGTATGTCCCAACAGACCGGGACCCAGTGCCAGATAGGCGACATATGGAATCCATGCCAACATAGCCCAACCAAGTACTCCTTCAGACACCATTCCGATAGGTGCGCCCTCAATCAATACTGATGAAATCGCCAGCCCGATGGCGGCAATGGCGGTCACTGGGAAGGCGTAGAGAAACAATGGCATCCACGAGCGTAGAACTCTTCCTGCCGCAAGATAGCCTACAACTGATACCGCTCCGAGAAAAGCGAGCAGGTCTCCTACCACTGAGACTCCAGCCTCACTTCCAGCACCCATTATGGCTATTGCAGCACCTGTGAAACCAACTATTGCTCCAATGGCTTCATTGCGAGATGCGGGCCTTCCTAGAAGCCAAAGGCCAACGATGATGACCAAAGGATGAGCGGTGACGAACAACAGGCTGTGCGTCAAGGTAGTCTCATCCAACGACCAGACCCAAGAACCAAAATGGATGGTCAAACAGATTCCAGATCCGAACAGTATCCACATCACTTTGCTGCTCTTGTACTGCTTCTTCATATCCTCATCTGCAGATTTCCACTGAATCATGAATCCCGGCAACAGAACCAATGCTGTCGCCTGCAGTCTCCAACCTGCCTTGAGCAAAGGACCCGGGCCGTCCATCATCTCGAATACTGCACCAGCACTGCTGACCGCCAACAGTGCTGTTCCAAGAATCAACCATGCCCTGAGAGGGACCGGTTGTTCTGCCATCCGCTCACCTCATGCCGACAGTTTAGCATCCTCGACATCG
>CALCOQ010000321.1 GCA_937897005.1 uncultured euryarchaeote | reverse complement strand
CGTCAAGTCCCAACACCAACATGGCCAGTCGCTCAAGTCCCATGCCCCAAGCACAGACTGGCCATTTGCAACCAAGTGGTTCGGTAACCTCGGGGCGGAAGATTCCAGCACCGCCCAATTCAAGCCACTCACCACGCCATTTCACCTCGACCTCGAGACTTGGTTCAGTGTAAGGGAAATAGGCAGGTCGAACCCGTACTTCCGGATATCCCATCTTCTCATAGAAGGTCTTCAGGGTGGTCACCAGCATTGGTAGATTCGCTTCGGGCTCCATGATGATGCCTTCTATCTGGTGGAATTCCGGCAAATGAGTTCGGTCGATGCTCTCCTTGCGAAATACTCTGCCAATAGCGAAAACTCGACACGGTTCATCTGGTCTCTCCGCCAGATGACGAATTGTGTTGACGGTCGTGTGGGTTCTGAGTAAACCCTTCTTGGCCACCTCGTCACTGAACATTCCACCCCATCCGGTAGAACCGGTATCTCCTCCGTGTTCATGTATCGAACGCCATTGGTCAAGTCTTGCTTGTTCGATGTCCATAGAGGCAGGATCATCGAGGTAGAATGTATCCTGCATCTCTCTGGCAGGGTGATCCTGTGGGATGAAAAGCGCATCCATGTTCCACCCCGCGGTCTGAACATAATCTCCACTGATCTCGCTGAATCCCATCTCGAGGAAGATGGAGCGGATACGTTCTATGAGTGATTGCATCGGATGGGGTCTGCCGCCAGAAGGAGTAGTTGCCTTGAGTTCTGGATCGAAGGATTTGAAGGCCAGATCTCTCCATTCCTCGCCCTGTAACATCTCAGGGGTGAGTTCGACCACTTCTTCACTCTCTTCAAGCTCGGTCACCGCTGAGCCCTGAGAGGTGATTCTCCACAGTCGAGTAATCACTTCAGTGGATTGAATCAGTCCTTTTCTTCCCTTGAAATGCTCAAGTAATTCACCTTCTTTCAATTCGCTCAGGAATGCGGTTCTTCTGGCGATCTCCATGTCCACAGATGAGGTTTCAGACGGGAGTTTCAGGCTGCCGCTGTCGATGCTCACACCTAATCCCTTGAGCAGTCCGATTCCTATACCAGTCTCATGTTTCTCAACGATTCCAGCGGCTTGTAGATCGCCCATTCCTCTGCTATCCTCTGGTTGTCCGAGCAACCAATTCCAAAGGCGAGATTCCAACAAACCCTTCTCGATAGCTACTTTTCCCTCTGTTCCAAGGACCCAGTTCTTCTGTACGGTCTCATCAACTTCAGCCATTCCTGCTTCAACCAGACCGAGTGCCGCTCCAGCAGCTCTGGCTTGATCAGTCCATCCACATGCCTCAAGAATAGCTTCGATATTCCATTGATGACCGGCACCCTCACCCTGCATCGCTGCCAAAAGGCGGCGTTCGGGATTGGAGAGGGCATGCCCGCTCATGCATCGGTCGACCTGCGATGAGTCCTTCAGCCTTGCTTCACTTGTTGTGGAATTATTCATGATTCTGAACCATGGTGCACACGTCGGAACCTGAGCGCTGGACCGGCGCAGCCGGGAAGCGAGAAATCACTCAGCGGGAAGAGTCGGTGAGGCGTGTGCACGGGATGATCTGTATTGTTCAGAGTGCGCCCGCCGAGATTTGAACTCGGGTGGCATGGTTGGGAACCATACATCATAACCGCTAGATCACGTGCGCTGCAACTCGGTGAAAGGCTGCGCCTACAAGAGGACTACTCCTCTTCCTCCCATAATTCCACTTCACAGGCCGGACAGGAGAAGGCAGAGGGCTTGGAACCATCGACCAGCGTGACTTCTCCACATGAGCCACATAATATCGTGGAACTGATCGGTTCATCAAGAGTAGTATCTACTCTGTACATGACTCGTCCGGCTTCAACCATCTCTTCTGATGAGGGGGTCCAATCAGCAATCTTCTCTGATGACCAGCCTGACTCTTCTGAGTTTAGAGACATTCCCCAGATGAACATGATGATGCCAAATACCGAGATTGGAGCACCGATACTGATGGCAAGGGTCTCTTTGGATACTATCAACATCGCCCCAAAGGTGAGGCAGATGATAGACGTCAACAACAAGTTGGATCTTATTTGCTGCATGATCACTCACCGAGTGCATTGGCCAATGCCGAAGCAACACGTTTCATCCGGGATGCTGGAATTGCACAAATTCCAACTCTTATTCCCCCAGAAAGTGGAACAAGGAATACGTTTTCTTCAGCACATGATTCACAGACAGCCACTGGATCTTTACATTCAATGAATGCAAAATAACCATCATGGTTTGGTAGTGGGCGAACACCGACTTGTTCGAGGGCGGAATTGAAAGCCACCCTTCTTCTCTTCAATAGTGCTTTGAGAGTGTCTTTCTGGTCTTCCCATTCATCCTTCATCTGTGCATGGATCTCCGCTAATGCGATCTGAGGCAATCGCGGGGGTGCGCTCCAGGTGCCTCGACCTGTGTGAAGCAGCACACCTTCCACTCTGCTGAGGAATTCTTCAGAAGGATGGAGACAGACCAATGCACCAGTTCGCAGACCATAGATGGTATGTGATTTAGAGCAGGATATCGCAAATAGAATGAGGAGATTGTGCGGCCACTCCTCGACCTGTGACAAAGTCTGTGCCCAACCAAATGGTTCTGAGGCATAGAGATGATATGCCGCATCTATCAGTAATGTGTGCCCAATACTTGGATTACTTCGTGCAGATGCTATGAAACAGTTCAAGGTCTGTTTTCTCTCTTCAGATGTCAATGTCAATCCAGTTGGATTGTGTGCAGGGTCATTGAGCCAACTGAGTACTCGTGATTGGGTTGAAACCAGTTCTTCCAGAGCGACCGCCAACTCCAATCCTGAGCCCCACAATGGATAGGTGTGAGAACTGAGGCCATTCTCTGCAAGGATGGTTTGGTATGGGCTCCAATGAAGATCTCTGAGCAGAACTTTACTTCCAGGGTCTGCGAAATTACGAGCAGATGCGTACAGGGCACCGCAACCTCCAGGGGTGGTCATCGACATCATCTCAGCGGGGATATCATCGCGATGAGGTCCTAACGCAAGATCGATAGCCAACTTCCTGAATGAGGGTATTCCGCGCAGCGGGGCGTAGCCAGCCATATCGTATCCTTGCTGATTTCTGAGAGAATCCATGACCACTTGATTGAGTGCCAATTCACCATCATCGAGCAACAGTGAACCGAGGGTTCCATTGATGGCATCTTTTCCCTCTTCTTTGGCGTTCAAGTATTTCTTGAACCACGCGAAAATCGGGTCATCACCACCTTTTTTCGTTGCTGCTGGATTCAACAGAGATGAGGAGTCGAAGAACTCCAGATGCAAAGATTCGTCACCGCTGATACTCTGCATGCCTACCCCATGTCCCTTCAGCACTTCAATGACTCGCTCAAAGCATGGCCAGAAGGCTGGTTTCAGGATTATTGACTGAAGTAATGGTCAGCATAGGCCCGTGCTGTGGCAGCATCATATCCAGAGGCGATCAACTGTTGCTCATAGGCCATCGCTTCAGCGGAACGACCTTGTTGAGCCATGCCGCCATATGGGTCCGCCATACCACCCACGAGTCCTGCATTGAATGCTTGATTGATTGCCAACTCGTCATCTTCTCCTCTTCCGCGTAGAATCAGAACCAGTAGTAGAATAATGACCAGACCTGCTCCTGCCAGCATCCCATACTGCATCGTTTCATCGCCAGTCAATCCGAGAACATTCTCACCCTCTGATTGTGAATCGGAGTCTCCCCCATCTTCTGGAACTGTTCCACCATCTCCCGGTTCGTTTCCGTCATCACCGGGTTCATTTCCATCATTACCATCATCTACGGGGTCGTTTCCACCATCTGTGGTTCCATTGCTGTTGTCACCACCATCTGTGACTGTACAGCCATTCTCATCCACAACATCCAATGCTGGTGTTTCAGGGCACTGGTCATCTTCGTCGAAGACCCCATCTCCATCGATATCTGTAGGGGCTGCTATTGGACATCCCTGTCCTCCTTCACCATTCTGTACTCCAGCCACTGCTGGGCATTGATCTCCATCGGTGCCGTTGGGATTATCTGGATATCCATCTCCATCGGAATCACTCCATTGACTTTCATCAAGTGGCAAGACAT
>CALCOQ010000320.1 GCA_937897005.1 uncultured euryarchaeote | reverse complement strand
GAATTGAATCAGATCCACATATTCTTGTCCAATTCCTGCAAGTACGATGGGACGACTTGTAGAGAAGGAGATGGAGAGACCCGCCCCCCCTTTCGCATCAGTATCCATTTTTGAAAGAACGGCCCCATCGAATTTCAATATCTCCTGGAATTGCACTGCTTGATCCACCGCATCGTTTCCAGCAAGAGCATCGCCTACAAATAGGACAAGGTGTGGTTGGCAGACTCGATGTACCTTGTTCAGTTCATTCATTAAATTGATCTTGTTCTGCATCCTTCCTGCAGTATCCACGATGACTATATCCGCTCCTTTCGCTTTTGCACTCTCAACAGCGTCTCTAGCGATGGCTGCTGCATCACCACCTCGTTGGCTGGAGATGCATCGAATCCCAATTCTGTCACAATGGGTCTCCAATTGTTCAATCGCTCCGGCTCTGAAGGTATCTGCAGCTGCTGCAATGACCGACTTGCCTTGTTCTTTCAATCTATAAGCGATCTTGGCTGCAGTGGTTGTTTTCCCAGTGCCATTAACCCCTACCATCATGATCACCACGGGAGTGTCTCCGGACCTCACCAGTGAATCCACCGTCTCAAAGAAATCCCAGTAATCAGCTTTGAGGAGTGAATGAAGAGTGCGTTTCAAACTGGCTTCGACAACCATTGATAGGTCGGCTCCTTTCCTCAATCGACTTCCTATCAACTCCTCGCGCAATGCACGCAATACCTCGGAAGTTGCTTCACTGCTCATGTCTGCTTCCAACAAAGCCCATTCCAATTCTTCAAGGAGTTCATCCAATGCAACGCCATCCTTGATCACTCTTCCACCGCTTTCAACGACCCCGCCCCCAAGATCTATCTTGATTTCTCGACCTTCTGTCATTCCCACAGCCTTTGCACCCGTCGAGCCCTTTGGGGCTGATTTGACGCTGACCAGTTGTCGGCCTGTCGTGGAACGCATCATGTGCAGGTCGACCTGTGAACCAGACACTCGTGAGACTTCTTTCAAACCTCTTTTCTTGGCCTTCTTTGTGGTTTTATTGGCTGCTTTTTCTTCACTCTTCTTCAGATTCTCAAGCCGTTTGCGTTCTTTTTTGCTGATGTTCACCGGTAAAGGTGCTGTATCTATTTCTTCGTCCCACTCATCCCATTCATCATCAACCTCTGATTCAGATTCGGATATCTCGTCAATATCATCCCATTCCTCCTCAACATGTGGTTCAGATTCTGGTTCGGGCACGATCTCATCTACAGTCTCTTTACTGGCCAAGGCTTGGCGAGCTTCTTCACTATCATCAGGAGCGGATAACGCATCGATATCGGTTTCATCGATGACTGATTTCACTTTCTTCTTGAAGCGATCGAACAAACCCATCGTTCCACCTCAATCATCTAAAGTCAATTCGCCGCCAAAGCCACGTCCTCTTTTGGATGTGTGAGTTTCTTTCTTCTCTTCTTCGTCATTCTGTGAATCTGGCAAGGAGTTGCTGCTGGTCTGTTCAATATTCTCTGCCGGCATGGTTTTGGCTGATTCTTCAAATGTCTTGACCAATTCCTTGATCGTTTCTTCAGTCACGTCCCTTTGTTCGATCAATTCATCAATGACTGATTGGAGGTCTTCCTGTCGCTTTGCGATAATTTCTTTTGCCGATGGTAATGTTCTTTCTGCAAAAATGTTTGAACCGATATCAACCACTACATTTCCTTGTTCAGACACAGGAAGATGGACGCCTGAGCCAAGAGGAATCATCGAATCTGTGGAATTGTTCAAAGCGCCCAGTGATGCTTCGGTTTCAAGATGTTCATTCTTCACCGTTTCCAATTGGGTGATTTGTTGCTCGACCTGTTCCAAACGTTGTCTATTGACATCAACCAGTCGGCTGATTCGCTGTAATTCGGCTCTATCGGTCATGTGATACGCCCTCTTGTGAAGGGGCGGGTATCATCAACCCACCGAAAGAATTCATTCTTCTTCAGAATCTGCAGCACCGGAAACAACATTTTGTTCGCGGAAATGGTTGATGACCAGTGGATCTAAGGAGGCGTCTGGAGAAATCTTCTTACAAGATTCAATGTTTATTTGATTGCGATTCAATTTGTGCCGACTCCCTAGGATGGAGAGAACTCGGTGTTTGGCATCATCATCATCTGATGCAACCACGTCTTGAGAAAATACCTGGGTGAGCTTTCCAAATGGTGCGGTTCCCTTGATTCGGTATGCTTGCATAGCGCCGGCGACCTGTGAATCGCCCTTAAACGCGCTGGCGCGTATATTGATGTCCTCAAAAGCGATGTGTTGACGTGTGATGGGTGTCTCGGAAGTGATGAATGAAATCCAGAAAAGCGCTATTGCTGGTTCTGCTGATGGCTTTATTGCCTTTCACAGGAATTGCGGATGGGGACATTGGTGAGTTCCCGATGATGCGTGAAGTGATAGTTGAATCCAAAGATATCTGGAGCGTTGAGGACTGGAATGGTTTGCGTTCAAGGGGTTTGGAACCCTTACGCCAATTATCCCCGCATTCTGTTCTTGCCTGGGGTCTGGGGGGAGAAGATGGTGGGCCTGCTGAATGGCGCCCGGGGTTAGAAAAATTGCTTCCTTCAGGGCAGGTTCGAATATTGTTAGAACCACGATTGCCCCATTCTGGTGTCGAACAGGTGGTGCAGATGTTGACCGAGGTTGGTTTGAATCTTGAAATAGAGTTTCGACCCTCTGCGGGCTCTGCATTACCAATGCGGATAGTAGCAGAGTGGGGTGGAATTGAACTGTATGATGTCTTGGCCATTCCCGGAATACTGTGGATTGAACCTGTGTTGAAGACTTTTGCTAGAAATGATGTCTCTGCTGGTATCATGACTTCTGGTAATTCTGATTATGTTGCTGCTTGGGGCTTGGGATTGAACGGCTCTGGTGTTGTCATTGCTTACGCCGATACTGGATTGGATAGGGATCATGCTTGTTTCCGTCAATATTCTTTACCTCATGCCAACGCCACTGGAACTCCTGGTCCTGAACATCGAAAGGTGGTATTGTTGAATGAAACTCTGGATGATTGGGATTATTCAAGCCACCAAGATGGGAGGCATGGTACTCATGTTGGGGGAACTCTTGGATGTCGATTCATCGATACTGATAGTATGGCCACTGGGACTTCAATGAGCCATGCATCGCGGCTGGTGGTACAAGATATCGTGAATGAAGAAGGCTGGATACCGCCCGATGTTGATTGGTTACTTTGGGAAGCCTTGACTCAGGGCGCAGTGATTCATTCCGATTCATGGGGAGATGATACTACAGAATATACTGCTCGAAGTTATGATTTTGATGCTTGGGCAGCTGAAGTTCCGTGGTCGGTAGCATTCATTGCACCGGGGAACAATGCGGGGCAGATGATGGAGCCTGCAAACGCTCGTTCGGTTGTGGCGGTTGGTGTTGCAACGAAAACTGAAGAACATGGATTGTGGAATTATGCTTCGGTTGGACAGACTCATGATGGGCGGAGGGGAATTCACATCATGGCCCCTGGCACCTCGATTGTTTCAGCAGAATCAGATGATAATCATACATCTTGGAATAATGGAACCAGGACGAGTACTGGTTCATCAATGGCCACTCCTGCAGCCGCATCCTTCGCTGCAGTGATTCAACAATTGGTCGAAGGGGGTTATTTCACAAATGAAAGTGAGGGGTTCACCCCGAGTGGGTCTATGTTACGGGCATTGTTGGCACTTGCTGCTGAACCTATGCCTGGATTATCGCATGCTCGTGGAAATACCAGTATTGCACCGGATAATGTGCAGGGATGGGGGCGCACTAACCTTTCCAGATTGGTGAATCTTGACAACCTCTCAAACAGTGAGGTGTGGGTGTGGGATTCCTATGCGATGGAAGAATGGCAACAACATGTCGAAGAACGCGTGTTTTCTTCAACACATGATGAACGACCTCTACAACGCGTAATGGATGTCCCTTGGAATGGGGATGGGGCTGTGGGGCCGTTTCTTGGGACTGGGGATGTGCATTCATGGAATCTGTCGAGAACGGGGAGTGATCTTGAGGTGCGGTTATCGTGGTCTCCCAATCCAGAGCCTGCACAGATCGATGACCTACAATTACGAGTGGAGTTGCCTTCTGGAGAAATTGTATATGGGGATGATTTCGGAGAGGATGGATATTCCACAACATATGCTACTGAACAACAACTTGATGCGCGAAATGAAACAACGGTGGGAATCCGGTTGTCTGAAACATTACTTGGAAATTCATCATGGGTGAAAATCTCTGTCGATGCGCGTTTTGTCAATGTGGGAAACAACTCGGGTATGTTAGGGATGAATGGGGATTTGCTCGGCTTTGGTCTTGCGGTGAAAGGGGCTTCTTGGCCAATTCAAATTGAAGAGGTGTTGGATACGGATGATGATGGTGTTCCTGATGAGTTGGATGCCGATGATGATGGAGATGGATGGTCTGATGTCTTGGAAGAGGAATGTCAGACCAATTCAACAGATTCACTATCGCTCCCAACAGATACTGATGGAGATGGCCTCTGCAACATGAATGATGCCGATGATGATGGAGATGGCTGGTCTGATGTCTTGGAAGAGGAATGTCAGACCAATTCAACCAATCTTCTTTCGCTTCCATTGGATACTGATGGAGATGGAGACTGTAATCTGGTTGATGATGATGATGATGGAGATGGGGTTGAGGATGAGATCGATGTCTTTCCTCTTGATTCTGATGAATGGGCAGATAATGATTTTGATGGGGTGGGGGATGTTCTCGATCTTGATGATGATGGAGATGGATGGTTCGATGTTGATGAAATATCATGTCAAGATGACCCTCTGAATAACTCAGATGTTCCCAGTGATTTTGATGGTGATGGTGTTTGTGATCCAATGGACCTAGATGATGATGGAGATGGGCTCTCTGATATTGATGAAGATTTATTCTCGACGAATCCAATGAATTGGGATTCGGATGGAGACGGACTCTCCGATGGAGAGGAAGTGGATAGGGGTAGCGACCCAACTTCGCATGAAAATCTATCCGAGATAGATGAAAAGGAGAATGCAAAGATGAATGAGGATGGCGTACCTGGATTCAGTATTCTTCATGCCCTTTCAGTACTTGTTCTGGTTGCCTTGTACAGAAGAAGAATCGATGGGTGACTGGAAAGTTTTTCACCTTAAATGACTGACGATTGGTACAATTGGCGCGACTCAACCTTGAAGACCACTTCAGGTGTGGCACCACCACGCCGCGGCGACGCGAGGGATGAAAATGGGCGAGAGATTATACATCGGAATTGACCTTGGAACCTACCAGTCAACAATTGCATCTAGTGCTGGTGCTATGCAAACAATAGAAACTGTAGTGGGTAAACCGAAAGACCCTGTTGCACGAAACATGTTGGGAAAAGATGTATTATTTGGTGCAGAAGCCTTGTCAAAGAAATTAGCTTGTAACATCTACCGTCCAATGGCTGCTGGTGTTGCTCAAGACGATGAGGCAAACCTTGCCGCTGCAAAGGCTTTCGTTTCTCATTTGATTGAGGTTGCTGACCCTGAGGACTATGACGAGGTGTTCGGAGTCATCTGTAGTCCTTCACATATCACATTCACAGACAAATCAAATCTGGTTGCGACCCTTCGTGGACAAGTGAATGCAATCATGGTGGTGAGTGAGCCGTTCGCCACTGGTTTCGATCACGACCAATACATGGGTGCCGTGGTTGTTGACGTTGGCGCAGGAACGACAGATGTTGCCAGATTGTATGGAACTTTCCCGAATGAAGATGATGAATTCACTGTTGCTGAAGCGGGTGATTGGTTGGACCTACAACTGATGGACATGATCGAGAAAAAATACACTGGTGCTCAATTGACTAAAGATATGGTCAGGGCGTGGAAAGAAGAATTCTCCTATGTTGGTGGAAATGATGAGGAGTGTATGGTGGAATTGTCGGTTGAAGGTAAGAAGAACGTCGTCGATGTTGGAGACATTATTCGTGAAGGCTGTGAAATGTTGATCCCATATATTGTTGGTGCCATCAAGGCGATCATCGCTACAGCAGACCCCGAATATCAGCCTCAATTCCGCAACAACATCATTCTCAGTGGTGGCGGTTCAATGATTGAAGGAATCGCTGAAATGGTGGCAGACCAATTAGCGGACATCGGTGATGTTAGAGTCTGGTGCGTGGACAATCCTATCGAAAGTGTTGCATCGGGTGCTTTGAAGTTGGCAAATGTCATGCCAGATGACCAATATACTGCAATAAATTGATTTTCGGCTACGCCCCGTAGGGGCGGTGAACTGGCTCCGATTTGGATTTCCAAGGTGAAGGTTCAAGAATGGACTGTTACGGAAGCAACGCGATATCATGTCAGTTGAGGCTGTAGTACCCGGTTCGGATGGGGCATCCGGGATGATCGACAATAGCGACCGCTCCGCACTAGAAGGGATGCTCAAAGCATACCCTGCTGAACAACTGGTTGATGAGGTTCTCATTGCTTGGGAGGAATTGAGCGACCGAAACAAGGAGCTTGCTGATGCAAAGCAGAAATTGCGGGTTGTAGAATTAGATTTGGCAGAACGGGAAGATGGTGTGGCTCCAGAAGTAGCCCGGCTTTCTGAAGCAGAACAAAAGTTGCAAGAAAAAGATGCAAGAGTGGTGCATCTGGAAAGAATGTTGGAAGATGCTCGCTCAGAATTGGAATCTATGGCGGCTTCAATGTCAGCAGAAGAGCGAGAAGCGATGAAAGCGGAAAATGCCCAGTTGCGAGAACTCACCATTGAACAAGCGGACATCATAACAGAACTTGAGGCAAAGATGGATGAATTGGTTTCGGCTCTTGACAAAGCAGCGCAGGCTGGTTTGACTTCGATAACTGCTGATGAAGTGCGTGGACTCAAAGGTCAACTGGATTCTCGTGAAGAGGATCTTGCTGCAGAGATTGCTGCAAGAGAGGCATTGGAAGAAGAACGCCAGAGATTGAGAGATATTGCTGATCGGTTGCGTGGGTTGCTGGACCAGCGAGATCGTAGATTGGGTGAATTGGAAGAGCAGTTGGAACGGGTGATGACCGGCCCTCGTTCAGTCAGTGCAGAACATGATTATCTCGTTGAACAGATTGAGGAATTAAAACGTCGATTATTGGAACGAAACAGGGAATATGAGGCCCTGCGACGGCGAGAGAGGCGTCTACACAACGATGTGTTCGAACGAGATGAGCGCGTACAACAGATGCACTTGACAATCACTGATCTGGAAGCAGCATTACAAGACAGGACTTCGGAATTGAAGGAAGTGGAAAGCCAAAGAGAAAGGGCGGTGTTGGAATTGGATGCAGTCAGACGTAGTGAGAAGACCCGTGAAGTGGTTGGCCGTGTCTTCCAGGATTCATTGGGGCTGGTCCGAGACCACTCTGCCAGAGAAGAGGAGCGGGCCCGTATTGCAGAAGAAGGGCCCAAACAGAGAACGATTGAGGCCCCTTCATTAGATGATATCCATACCCTTGCTGGTGGTGAGGATATTGAATTAGGTAAGAGTGTGGAGTCTCTACCACAAGGTGAGCAACCAGAACCTCGGCCATCAGCACCTGGTGGTAGTGGAGATCCTGTGGTCTACGAAGATGATGATGATTGAACTGTTTCTCATTCAATTCAATCCTGATATCAACTCAGAAAGTGTCTGCCTAAGTTCATTCATATCTTCTTGCTCTTCAACAATTGTTCCAGTGACTATCCAAGATGCGCCGGCATCCTTGGCGGCTTTTGCTTGTTCAGCAGAGCGTATCCCCCCACCTACGAATAGGCAGTTTTCGGTTGAATTGGCTGCCCTTATCAATTCGGGCGGGGCTGGAGATGAGGCGCCACTGCCAGCCTCAAGATAGAAGATGTTCATTCCGAACCCTTTTGCACAAATTGCATGGGAGCGTATTTCTTCTTCTGTTGATAATAAACTTGCTTCTCCAATTTCTCCGACCTTTCCTCCAGGTTCACAAATGATATATCCAGTAGGTAACATCTCAACTTCTGATTCGTGCAACCACGTGGCGCCTCGAATCTGTTCGCCAACAATAAATTTGGGATTTCTGCTATTCATCAGCATCATGAATAATATCCCATCGGCAGATGCTGACAATGCATGTGCACCACCGGGAAACAATATCACCGGCACTCTCCAATAATCTTCATCTTCTACAGTGTCTTGTGTTGTTGCCCAAAGACGCAATTCAATTGCTTCTTGAACCGCTTCAACCATTGAATGAACTTTTTCTTCTGGTGTATTCGTTGAACCACCTATCAATATCATCCTACTTCCTGCCTCAATTACTACTTGTGCTTTCAATGCAGCCTCTTCTGGTGATTGATCTGCTGGATCGAACAAAGTCGCATGTCTAGTACCAAAATCATCTGTACAGACCCATGATAGAAGGTCATGGTGTTCTGGGAGCATCAATAGGTGGCAGATGATGGATGGTATTGTGGATTGGGGTCATCAATTCACTTTTCTTGCTGATTCTATTCCTCTAGTTATCGCTGCATCTGCTCCCAATTCAATTGGATGTTCTCCACTCATTCTCTCTAACCAGCCGCCTTCTGGTTCAATAGGAGGCTCGTTTCGCCACCATATCTCACTGGTCCCATCAGCTCTCATCCAATCCAGATTCGTATTAGTGATACCTCCTTGCCATTCGAAAATCTTTCGAGTTGGTGGTCTGATCATTTCAAAATCACGAAGAATTTCACTATTTCCTGACCATCCAGGATAAATGGATTTTTGTCCGAGTGTGTCGATGAAAACATCACCTCTAAGCAACGAAGGCGCACCAGGTCCTGCTCCTCTCAATAACAAACCTTCTTCAAAACCAACTATTCTTGTTTTTACAAGAATTGTCACTCCATTTTCAATGGCTTGAATAGCCATTTGTTTTTCTAGCCATGCTCGCCGAAAATAATTGTTTTTTAATTGTAAAAAATCAAATTCATCGATTGGTATCAATGATGTATCTGCAATATATCCTGGCGATCTTGTTGGACTACCGATTTCTTGTTTTGCTTCAACGATAGTCACTTGATGTTCATGTAGTTCTAATGCAGCTGACAATCCAGTCAATCCACCACCAGCGATCACGACTTCCATTTTTAATCTCCTGGAATGATATCTAAAGCAAAAACAGGACAAGCAGGAATACAGTGTTCACAATGTGTGCATTCTGGTTCATTGACAATCGCTAGATTATTTTCCAGATGAAGGGCATTGACTGGACAAAGAGCAATACATGCAGCACAACCAAAACAACGATCTTCATCAACGATGAAAACATGGTTGAAAATCCTTCCCACAACTAATCGAGAAGGTGTTCATTGAAGAATCATCCTCTACTAGAAATCCATTTCCACTGCAAAACAGGAATAATACCCTCACCCCTACATTTCCACTGCAGATGGTAAATTGGCAACAACGTGTTTGCAAACCAATGAATAAAATAAACGTGCAATAGCAATACCCAATGTTTTATCTCGCGTCTGGTGTATATTGTTTTGTGAAGTATTTTTCTTCAGAACATCTATTTTTCCAGTTCCAATGGAAACAAAGGGGATACAACATCTTCATGTCATATAGACACCAGCACAAATCATGGTCATGTATTCTCCAGGGAAGACGACATCGTATCCAGATGAACCAGTAGCTAATGGTTTGAGATATCATTTTCTAGGAGGTGGTTCAGAAGTTGGGAATGTTGGAATTATTATTGAAGGATACAAAGGAGATAGATTATTGATTGATTATGGTCTTGCACCAACAGATCCACCAAGATATCCTGATGAAGCACCAAAAGTCACTGATGCAATAATCACTCATAGCCATATTGATCATATTGGAATGGTTCCATGGTTAAGTGGAGCCCATCGTTCTAATCTTCATGCAACACCAATCACTGTATCTCTAAGTGAATTGATGTGGAATGATTGTCATAAGGTGAGTAGAATTGAAGGCTATCCATTACCATGGGACAAGAGAGATATGGATAATGCACTTGATAGTTGGAAGATTCATGATTTTGGCGAATGGGTGAAACACGGAAATTGGCAATGGCGATTACATTCCGCCGGCCACATCCCTGGAGCTGCAATGGTAGAGATTGATACCGATGATCTGAAAGTATTGATATCTGGTGATTTTGATACTCGAGATTCTCCATTAGTCAGTGGTGCAGAAGCAGTTGATGTGGATGTGTTGTTTGTAGAAGGAACATATGGTGGGCGAAACCATCCTGATAAGGTGCAAGAAACTGAAAGATTCCTGGATAAAGTGCGCGAAGTTGTAGATAGAGGCGGAACAGCATTGATTCCTTCTTTTGCAAATGGCCGGGGGCAGGATGTGTTGATGACATTACATGCAGCCATGCCGAATTTGAATGTACATTATGATGGAATGGGAAAAACCATCACTAAACATCATCTTGAAAACCCAGATTATCTAAGAGATCCAAAAGCATTGGAAGCAGCCTTCAAATGGGCAAAGCGAGTATCCAGTAAATCAGATAAGAAAAAAGCACTCGAGTCAGATGTCATCGTCACAACTAGCGGGATGTTGAATGGAGGCCCATCGATCTGGTATCTCAACAGACTTCGACACGAATCTAACAATGCAATTTTGTTCATGGGCTATCAGGCCAGTGGTTCAGGAGGACGCCAGTTTCAAGAAGAAGGTAGATTGCCGATTTTTGGAAACCTCACCCCAGTGGATTTAGAATGGGATACATTCGATTTTTCTACACATGCAGGACATGATGAAATAGTCAAATTCGCTAAACAATGTGGAGCGAAGGATGTTGTTGTGTATCATACAGATCCAGATAATGCCAGACCCCCTCTTGTCAAAGCATTGGAAGAAAATGGACATCATGTCCATCAGCCTAAAAATGGCGAGAGCCATATTTTACAATAAGCCGAATGGGTTGAATACTTCAGCCCCAAGGGGGGGATGGTTGAGATGGCGAAGAAGCGACCCGCGAAAAAGAAAGCACCCGCTGGAAGCGGGCAGAAAAAGCGCAAGAAAAAGAAGATGCGCCTTACACTCAAGAGCCGTTCTTTAAAGCAGACAGACTCATATTCTGACGCGGTAGGTTGGTCGGTCTCTGGACGAGTATTGGAAGACCCATCTGCTGGGGAATTAGAAGAATCATCAAAAATCAAACACCAATGCACTCTTTGTGGATCTGTGATGATGGTGGGTAAACCCAAACGTGCCAAATATACCATCACCTGCCCTCATTGTGAACACGTTGATGATTTTTCTTCGTGATTCTATGTGGCGTAGTATCATCATTGTATTATTGCTATTCAGTACTTCAGTATCTGGTTGTTTGCAGAAAGAACAGGGATCTGGAGATTTCATTCTTGCAACCACTACTTCAATGAGGGATTCTGGGTTATTGGATGAATTATTATCTACCTTTTCTGATGAATATGGAATATTTATTGGAGTTGTTGCAGTTGGAACAGGTGCTGCACTGAAATTAGGTGAAAATGGAGATGCAGACATATTGATTGTCCACGCGCCAGATAAGGAGATTGCTTTCATTGAAGATGGATTTGGAATTTCGCGAACCACTTTCGCATGGAATAGATTCGTCCTTGTGGGCCCAGCCACATTACATGACACTTCAAACATCACCGAAGCATTGCAGAGTATTGATGGTGAATGTTTTATTTCAAGAGGAGATGATTCAGGAACCCACATAAAAGAACAAGAAATCTGGCAATCCACTAATTTACCTTTAATTGAAGATGAACTCGGAATACATCCCGATAGTGACACGTTTTTTTCAGTAGGCCAGGGGATGGGGACTGTGTTGAATATGGCTGATGAATTACAATGTTGGGCATTGAGTGATATGGGTACGTGGCTATCAATGTCGAGTGAACTCGACCTTCAAATGAATACTTGGAATGATTCAATGACACTGAATCCATACAGCATCATCCAGATCAAAGGTGAAAACAGCGCTTCTGCAGAAAATCTTGAACAATTCATCCTTTCTCCAACAGGGCAAGCAATCATTGCAAATCATTCCATAGCTGGAAGCCATCTATTCAATCCCGGTCAACCCAACCAAGAGCCGTTCAACAATGCCTGAGATATATTGTATTCAAAAGCAACCGCGTTTCCTGCGTTCAACACCATCGAATCATCTGCCATGCGTTTTGCCTGGAATGGGTTATGGGTGGCCATCACCACCCCCCCTCCTCTTTTC
>CALCOQ010000319.1 GCA_937897005.1 uncultured euryarchaeote | reverse complement strand
TTGAGAAAGAAGAAACGACTACCTGCAATCTTCGCAGCACGTTCAAGTTCAACCCATTTGTTCATCTCGATCAATTCATTGTGGGTTCGTGGTTCGAATCCAAAATCAGGCTTCTCCCCATGCAATGAATGCTGGATGTTCCCCCCCTCATCAGCACCGACTGGTACCTCCTGATGCAGGATGTTCGGAATTCTCATTCGGATACCGTCTCTTTCCTCAAGCAGGACATTGGCCTTCTCATCAAGTGAATTTATCAAATCTCCAAGGTCCTTCACCTGTGCCATTACCCTCTCTATCTCACTGCTGTCGCCACTCTTCTTGGCGGCTGCTATCTCCTTGGCTCCGCTGTTGCGTTGACGGCGCGCCTCACTCTGCTGATGGATGGCTTGTCGCCATTCCTCGTCCAATCGCAGAACTTCATCTATCGACTCATGAGAAATTCCTCGCTTGTCATGGTCTGCACGTATCAGGTCGGCATTCTCCCTGAACGTCTTCATATCGAGCATGTCATCCTCTCACAGTGTAATATTGAATTCCAATGCTTTCCAGCCGATGAAAGCCAATCCGAATATGATGTAACCAAGAATACTACATCCATTCAACAACGGTAATCCTGCCTGAGGAATCCCAAGTGCCACTCTGGTCATCAGGATCATGTATCCGAACAGACCTCCGATGATGACACCGATAGCGACCCACAGGGCTGCGCTCTCTCCTCCCACTGGCGCAAGATATGTCATCGCTGAGATGACGAGCATTCCAGGGAAGATGATGTCTCCAAGTCCCATGAACATGGCCTCAGCCCCGCCCTCCTTCGGTTTCTTGCCAAGCTGCTGTGCAGGATCACGTGCTGCTTCGGCCGCCTCTGCTTTGGCCTTGAAGCCCTCCTTCTTCGCCGGTGCTGAAGAGGATGCTTTTTGTTCAGATTTCGATTCTTCAGTATTCTCATCATCTTCGGAATCTTCTGCATCTCCCTCTTCATCTTCGTCGTCCTTTCCATCATCGAGCATGGAGAAACCCTTCTCTTGAGGGGCGACCAACAATATCGGCAGATTGAGTCCTATCATGGTATCTGCAAGATCGAGCATATGCTTTGACTTGTGTACTGCCCAATGATCATAGATTGCAGCCAGTATCATGAAAATGATCACCAACCATGGAACGAAAGCCACTCCTAACATGACAACGACTCCTGAACCAACCAACACCCCTGTGGTATTGACCACATACCATTCAGGTCGCCATATCAACCATACCATCAACACTGTAGAAACTATCAATCCAACCATGGTGGAGAGGTTATCGAGTAGAATACCACTCTTGATCAACATTTCATCATTCAGTTGGCCACCACTCCAGTTTCCTTCCGAATACCAAGAAACAACCGCTCCTTCATCTTCAGCAAGAATGTGAATGGCATCCATAGAACCATCATAATCAATATGCATGTAATCTATCAGACTTGCACCACTGAACATGTGTAATGTTCCTCCGCCTGCCACGAATAATTCGTTCCAGCCTCCATCACCATAATCCCCCAACCTGATGGCATGGATGGGACCTTCGAGTGCATCGTTATCCGCTAGATGCATTCTCTTTTCTTCAGTTACCTCATCGTCAGCGATATTGAAGTTCCATGACATGACATCACCATTTTCTGTTCCTAACAAC
>CALCOQ010000318.1 GCA_937897005.1 uncultured euryarchaeote | reverse complement strand
GGAATTGACGTCTCCATCAAATCCGTCGCCTTGAGCCCGATCCACATTGAAACCTGGTTGGTGAGGCTTGGAGATGACTGCTGAATCCAAACTACGGAAATTCAGGATGATCGCTGATCTTTCACCTGTATCAAAAGTGCACGAAATGTCAACCTTGGTACCTCGTTCGGTGATATTGACTTCAACCGTGCTCAATGTCTTGGTGATACCTGCGGTGATATCCTCGCAGATAAGAGTGGTCTCGCCCAGACCTGAAGAGGTCAGTTGGATGCTGTAGGTGTAAGTCCCTGGATTCAAGGGGGGACTGGAATTCAAACCAGTACTTGAGACCAGAGTCACCGTGGATGTAGCGAATTGAAGATTCAATGATGTAGTTGCCATCACGCTTCCAGTAGCAATACTGTCAGCATCGTTTGCATCAAATGACTCGTTATCTGCAATCCAGAACGCAATGAAATCTGCTTGATGCTCCCCGCTGGATAAGGTCGTCAAATCTTCATTCCAGATGTATGAAGCTCCAGCATCTATCATTCCAATGGGATAGAAAATCGTCTGCCCTTCCCATGTGACTTCCAATCCACCAGTGACTGGAATTTCTCCTGTATTCAGAATTGAGACTCGCCAATTGACAACGTCACCTGCTTCTACACTGGTCGAGGATGGATTTGCGAATTGGTCCACATAGACATTGGGTTTGGGTCTGATCTCGATGCTTGCATTCGCATAGTCATTGCTGGTCAACGCCTGTACCAATTTTCCGTATGGGTCGATGCGAACCTCAAGGCGATGAATTCCTTCACCCAGAGTTTCAAGTTGATTGGTCCAGGTAAGATTGGTATTCCAAGATTGATTGACGATATCATCATCGCCAGCCATCGAAATGGTGATTGGTTGGATGACGATCACCTCGCTCCCAACTGCCTCATGGTCTGGAAAACTGAAGCCAAGTTCGACCTCACTGGCACCAACGGCATGTTTGCGGGTCAATATCCCACTGATCTCCCAATCACCACGAATGGAATCAGGTGGTGTGGAAACACTGAGTGTTGTATCAGCATGCATGAAATCTGGTTCAGGATCGACGGTCAATGTCTCTCGAACCTCCTCACCATCTACCGATTCATCGACATCATCATTCACATCTGGCATGATGACGATCACATAATCGCCACCGACTGGTGCTATTATTGTGGTATTGACCCAAGTGGATTCGAAAGAATTGAGAACACCTAACGGTTGAAATTGATCCAGTTCTGGCAAACCTTCGATACCGATGAAAAGGTCGCTTGCCCCGGCTGAAACACTTCCACTGTTCTCAACTTCCACGCTCACATCAATAGTATCGCCCTCTCTGATTCCAGATTCAGGAGAAATGCTGTGACTGGCTATCTCCAGATTCGCCAAACCACTGACTGTGAATGACTTGTAGAAAGAAGCAGGTGAATCTCCACCATACTCTATCTCCACCCAGACCTTGTGCTCTCCTTCGCTCAATGCTGCCCATGTGGCAGTTACTTCAACAGTCTGTCCAGCATCGATGGTGACCGTGTTCTCCACGAATTTAGAGGTGGAATCTATACCATCCTTGTAAAATCTATATTCAATATCTGTGGCTATGATCGAGTTGCTGTTCAGAAGAGTCAATCGAATCTCCATCTCACCCCCCATAACAGGGTCACTTGGCACAAGACCGATGCTTGATGAAGAAGCATTGATTCCACCACTGCTCTCTGCGCTGACACCTGCCAACCCAGCGAAAGGCAAGCCCAAAAGCAGCACGAGGATGAAGCCAGTGCACATTGGCGAGCGGCGACCCATTGTACAACACACCCACAGGGTGGCACTTGAACCCTGCCGCTACGGTAATACCTGAAAGGTCGCCGTAGGCGACTATTTGGCTTAGCAAGGATTCAAGGCCGAGGCGCGTCGTGTATACCGTGTCAGTATGCGTAGTCACATGGTAGC
Organism: uncultured euryarchaeote; assembly: GCA_937897005.1. Taxonomy (GTDB): domain Archaea; phylum Thermoplasmatota; class Poseidoniia; order Poseidoniales; family Poseidoniaceae; genus UBA226. Next base: position 5,831 of record CALCOQ010000318.1, on the reverse strand, counting down.
CCTGATTCTCGCGCTGTTGATATGCGCCGCTGTTCTTCCACCTCCGGTGCAATCTGCATCAGGAAGAGAAAGTGACATCACCATCACATTCAGTAATGGGCCAACGACAGACCAAGATGTCAAAGGAACCTACACTCTTGGGTTCGGAGAATCCGGAAGTTCCACTCTGGTCAATATCACTGTTGAACTGTTCAATGGTACTACTTGGAGCACCCTGAGCACCTTGACCGGAGGAAGTCCTTGGACATATTACTGGGACACTACAGACCATTCCAATGGAAGTTATCGGTTACGGGTTTCAGGAGTGGATTCTGAAGGAAACAATACTGCTCAATTCAGTACTGAGAATTTCACCATCGCCAATCAAATTCCAATCATCACTGGATTCACTCTTGAAGATGTGATCGCCGGAGATGGCTCTTCACCCAGCAACAGAGCCTGGACCAGAACAGCAGCAGATGGAAACCTGATTTTCAATTGGAGTGCCGATGATGATGACATCTCATTTGCTACACTGAGCAATGTTCCGGGGCCTGGGTCTCCTACGAATGATGGTCCCGGTACGCTGGAATATTCGTGGAACTGGACCAATGGCGACCTTGAAGAGGGAAAATGGAGCCCACGTTTGACTGTCTATGACGGTTCTGGACTTTCTACTTCACAGACGATGCACATAGGTATCGACCGCAGTGGTCCGAGCGTTGGTACACCGAGTGTGTCCTCTTCAGGCTGGATCGACACGACCTCGGTTTCTCTGACCGGCCTGTCAAATGGAGCAAGCGATGATGGCGGTAGCGGTATCGACCATTATGAATTCAAGATCGGTGATGGCGAATGGCAGAATGCCGGAGCGAGTGGTTCAGCTGGACTGACATTGAGTGAAGGAGTTCACACCATCCACTCCAGAGCTGTTGACAGAGTAGGGAATGCAGGCGACTCCACCAGCGCCGAGATCGGTGTTGACCTCACCATTCCCATGCTGGGGGGCTGGAATGTACCCGAATTGAACACCAGTAGGGTCGGAGCGGTACTGATCGAATATCTGGCTGCTGATGCTCTGTCTGGAATAGATGAAAGCAGTTGCCTCATTCAATATGGCTTTGACAGCGACGGAATTGGTTCAATGCCAGATATCACTGGAACATGGATCTCGATGAATAATGGACTGACTGGAACTGTAGGCTTGACCGACTGGTCGACAAAGAGCCGTCAACATCTGATGCTGCGAGCGATTATCGTTGACAATGCCACGAACAGCATCACTTCAGAGAATACAGCATTCCAGATCCTTCCTGGACTGGACTTGAGTTGGAATCCCACTGCGATGGATATTGACCGCATCCTTGTAAGACCTGGAACTTCTGAAGTCTCTACAGTCATGATCAGTACCATGGTGACCAGTAACGAGGCATATGGCGGTGCACTGACAGTGACTCTGCAGGTTGCTCCAGCTGACCGAACAGCAGATGTTTCCTGGACCACTGTTGAAACACGTATTCTGCCTGCAGGCACCCTTTCAGACAGTGAAGAATCTCTCTATTGGAATCATACTGTTGCCTTTGCTGGTCAATGGGACCTGAAGGTGGTGATTGACCCATTGGACCTCATCGATGAAAAGGATGAAGGCGATAATGCCCATTATTTCGTTGTGACTGGAGTCAACACGAATTCACTTGATGTCGTGCCAGGATTCATGCCGACCATTGGACTATTGATCTTGGCGGGATTGTTCGTCTCTTGGTTGACGCGCAGATTCGGTACGAAAGGAGTCACTCCTCCCCCCATGTGACGGACTCATCTTCCGCCATCTCCATGACCGCTGCAACCTGCTCTTCATCATCAGGGTCTACTTGAGCCGCTTTGAGACGGCGAGAAGCACGTTTGACCGCAACTTCAGATAATCCGGGGACCAGAATATCGAATTCTGAGAATTCACCCTTCTCCTCATAATATTCAAGAGAACGGGATTGCATCTTCTGCCTCTTTCGTGATTTCTCAAGACCTTTGATGACCGGTCCATGTTCAGATCCAGAGGCAAGTCTCTCAATTGCATCGACTGCTGACTCCAAGCCGTCCTCTTCACCAACAACCACTACAGTGGAGCCATAGATGGTGATCTCACTTCCAGTGAGATTTTCGATCCGTTTGCGGATCTTTCCTTGGGAACCGATTATCCTTGCTCGGACCCTTCTCTGTTGATTGGAACGCTTACCGACGAATTCCTTGAGGTCAATCAGTCGGAAGAACCAGTCATCCTCAAGCAATTTTATTGCCTTTGAAGGAGCCATTCCGCGGCCAATGGCTTTGATCACCTCAGGTAACTTCAGTGCTCTGACCGGATCATATGTTCCAGGTTCACCCCAGCGAACATCAACATCCCCAGTTTTAGAATCAATAAACAATGACTTGCACCCTGCTGCTTTCTGCAGTGACTTTCTAGCTACACCCTTGGACCCAATGAGCACCGCAATGCGGTCCTGTGGCACCCTAGGCATTCCTTGCATGGGGCGGGCGACCCAAGTCTCCTTCTTCAACCCCTACCATCGGGAGGCTTGACATAGGGAGGGGGATTCGCCCCCCTGATAGCCGTGGGAAGACGACGTGAAGAAAAGGTCGACGAGGAGTATCTCGCCCAATTATTGGACACAGAGACTGGATCTGAGAAGATTCGCGTCAAGATGCCCAAGACCAAAGTGAACGAGATGTTCGCCCTTGCCGAAGCAATCCTTGGTGGACGACGAGTCACCGTACTCTGTGCTGATGGAGAAACTCGAATGGCACGCATTCCTGGCAAGATGCGCAGGCGCCAATGGGTGCGTGAGGGTGACTTGTTGATCGTATGGCCATGGGATTTCCAGGATTCCAAGGCAGATGTCAAGCATCGCTACAACAAGACTCAGGCACTCTATCTGTCGCGAAAGGGAGTTCTTCCCTCTGATGTTGATGTCTTTGGCCTTAATTTCGAGGCTGATGACGATGATGATGATGATGGATTGTTCTCCAATGTTCAAGACTCAGCTGCTCAGGTAGAGGATAATGAGGTCGAAAGCGAGGAAGAGAAGGAAGACGAAAGCGAAGAAAAGAAGGATGACGACGCTGAAGATTCTGACGACGATGACGAAGATATCGACGAACTCTTCGGTTGACAAGAACCCCCCTCCAAACAAAGACCTCTTCAACGGATTCGAGTCACGCGCAGCGTGGGTAGAGGAAGACATCGCTCGAGCAACCCGACACGGCGGCGACGTGACGAGGATGATGACCCCCACGAGTTCGATTCACTTGAGAAGGCTGGCAAAGGCTGGTCATGGATGAAGGAGAAGAAGTACAAACGCATGTTCGACGAGATAGAAGGCGGACTCGAAGGAGTACTTGGAAGCGGTTCATTCGATTGGGTCGACCGCCGAGTGTTTGACCAGGTCTTCGACCGCTCAACGTTGATGGGTCTCTACAAATTGATGAAGAATGGAACAATCGATACTCTGGAATTCCCTATTGCTCGGGGTAAGGAAGCACATGTGTTCTATGCCATTGGGCCGAACGGGCCTGTAGCGGTGAAGATATTCCATACCTCCAATGCAGTATTCAAGAATCTCATGCAGTACATCGAAGGAGACCCCAGATTCGGAGGTCTGAAGCGGCGTCACAGGGACTTGGTGACCATCTGGGTACGCAAGGAACACCGAAACCTGACTCGACTCAAGAAATGGAATCTGAGGGTCCCTGAACCCATAGCGGTGTTTCAGAACGTGCTGGTGATGGAATACCTCGGGAGCGAAGAGGGGCCATCTCCCAAACTGCGCGACGTGAAGATAGAGGATGCAGAGAGCGTGTTCAATGAATTACTGGAGTTCGTCTGTATCTGCTGGAATGATGCCAAACTGGTGCATGCAGATTTTTCTCCATACAACATCCTCTGGCATGATGGCCGACCTATGGTGATCGATGTCGGACAAGCGGTGGCATTGCAACATCCAAATTCCAAGGAATTCCTGGTCAGGGATGTCACAAGACTGGTTCAATGGGCCAATAAACAAGGAGTTGAAGTCAACATTGCTGAAGCGATGTACGAAGTTCTACACTATCGAGATTCAGAAGAAGAGTAATCCAAATGAGATGGATGATTCACTCGACCGGAAGGCTGACTCAGTTTCTTTTTGGGCCAGTGCGGCGATATTGACGGGTATTGGCCGAGGAATGTTTGTTTCTTCGACGATTATGCCTGCCATCCTGTGAACCGTTTCTTCGGCCATTCTGCCCACCGGCACCATTCCTGTTGCCATTCTGGTTGTTACTGTTCTGGCTGTGGTCATTTCTTTGATCATTCTGCCCACCGGCACCGTTCCTGTTGCCGTTCTGATTGCGACCATTGCGATGATTTCTCTGACCACCGTTATTCCTGTCATGGCGACCGCCTCGATCACTTCTTCCTCCACCGCCACCATTCTGTTGACGGTTTCCTCTGACCTTTCGTGGACGGCCCTTGTTTCTCTTGTCATCCCACCAACCTCGACCTTGACGTTCATTCCTCTCTCCTTGCGGACGGGGAGCTGCCTCGAATGGGTTGTGAGTAACATCCTCGAGGTCTGGTTGTGTGAATTCGCATTCGATTCCGACATTCTTCTGCATACGCTGGTATGCACGCCTCTGTGGATTCTGAACCAATGAGATGACTGTTCCTTCTGCACCTGCTCTTGCGGTTCTACCACTGCGATGCTTGTACGCCTTACCATTCTCTGGTGGGTCGAAATGGATGATGCAGTTGACGCCCTCGATATCCAGGCCTCGCGCTGCAACATCCGTTGCCACCAGTGCCTGTGACCGGCTGCTGCTGAAACGCTGCATCGCTCGATCTCTCTGGCGCTGATTCAATCCTCCGTGCAGAGTTGCAACCTCGATGCCTTGGTCGGCCAATCTGTCTCCGACCCTGTCTACACCAGCACGGGTTCGGCAGAAGACGATGCTTCGGCCACTCTTCTTGATGGCATCAGAAGCAACCGATGCCTTGTCGTGACTCTTTGTCATCCAGAACAGGTGATTCATGCTGTCCATGCTGACTTCCTTGGGGCCAACCTCAATTGTGACTGGATTGTGCTGATATTTGTCGACCAGTTCAGCGACCTCATCGTCAAGGGTTGCGCTGAAGAGAATGGTCTGGCGTTCCAATGAACACTCATCGAGAATGTCGCATACCGGCCCCATGAAGCCCATGTCAGCCATGCGGTCAGCCTCGTCGATGACCACTGTCTCGACATCTGCGAGTCCAAGGTCGCCACGGTCCAAGAGGTCGAGAAGACGTCCTGGGCAAGCGATGACCACATCGACGCCGTTCCGCAGCGCCTTGCGCTGAGGAGTATAGGAAGTTCCTCCATAGACAGATATGACTTCCAGATTAGCTGCCTTGGCCAATGGCTTCATGACATTGGATATCTGTTCAGCCAGTTCACGGGTAGGGGTGAGGATCAGTGCGGTTGGCATCTCAACATCCGCACGACGGGTGCGAGAGAGCAAGGGCAGGCCGAATGCAAGGGTCTTGCCTGAGCCGGTTGGAGCCCTGCAACAGATATCATGTCCAAGCATTCCGTCAGGGATGGCTTCGCGCTGGACCTCGAATGGCTCAATGATACCCTGTTGCTTCAGGACAGTGACCAGATGGTCTTCAATTCCTAAGTCAGTGAACGATACCATGCTGGTCCCTCTTGAAGGGCGCCCGGACTTTCCTATTTAGTATGGGCAGTATAGAAACGTGAAACGGCGGGGCCGTCTAAGCAGAATCAAACGAGCAGATGGCATCTTTTGTAATCAAGTGCTATTGACCACTCTTTCTTCTG
>CALCOQ010000317.1 GCA_937897005.1 uncultured euryarchaeote | reverse complement strand
GATGATTTTGGAGAACATATATTGTATGAGAAACCAACTGCTGATGATAAACATTCAATGTTGAATCTCCAGGATGTGGATGAGGATATCATCAACTGGGAGAAATGGAAGAAATATTGTGATAACAGAACCGCACATCTAGCATTGATAGACCGACTGGACTTCACCTCTCCGAATGAAACGCTGCTCTCTTTCTTCAGTACTGATGAACGAATCTGGGCCAGAATCTGCACAGTGGTGAAAACAGATGAGGTGTGGAAATCAAAATTTGCCTCTCTTTGGCTTAATTCCACATTTGGATTGTTTGAATGGATCAAGAATCGTCAGCCTCAACGTGCATATTGTGGAATCAATGGACCTCAGGTCCTATCCCTGCAATTGCCGAAAGTTGAATCGGAACCCAAGAATTTGGATGCGGTGTTCTCCAAGTTTTCAGATGTTGATTGGCCATCTTTGATTCAACAATATTACTCACTATGTGATGATGAGGAAATCAAGGAGAAAATAATTGACCATCCCGCTCTTGCAGATTCAGTTATTGTCAAGACGGTGACAAAATCATTGATCAACAAGAAGAAGAGCCTAGATGAAGAATTGATGGAACTGGTTGGAGGAAAACCAGCAAAAGAACGATTCAAGGCCAATTCACAAGAGTTGTACAACCAGATGGCGAACAATTTCGTCATGTTTCTCAATTTCATGCAGTGAATATTTTCGTCTCGCGATTGTGATCATGCCATGAATCGAGTACTGGTTGGTCGTTGTCCGAAATCTGCATAGATATGGTTGAATAGATTCACGTTCACGCCAATTCATGACGCACTGGGAATATGGTTGGTTAACGCTCTCCCCCGATGATGACAAGGAGTGGATATTCAAGAAATTCGACGGGAGTGCGATTCCGAATATTTTCGAATATGATTCAGTTGAATTCGCTCTATTTGATCTAGGGAAAAAAAGTTGGGAATTGATTTCTCATGTCCATGACGGAATAAGTTGGTTCGGTCAAGAATTTGTTTTCAAAAGAGAATATGCTTCGCATCAAGCAGAAGCTGGAGAATTTCTACGCTGATTTGGTGCCCGATAGACGTTGTGCCTTGTTCAGAAGCGTGGAATCTTTCCAAGCCTGTCCTCGTGCTTTTTTTCCGCTACTTCCCAGTCATAGAGGTCACGGCCGCCCTGAACGGTATTGGCTGCAGCCACATAGGAAGGGGCCAGAGCACCAGCGGTCTGCTGCGCGGGTGCGACTGCTTGTTGTTGCGCTATTGCAGCGACTGGAGATGGAGACGAATGGAACACCATGGTATTGCTGACCCATGCTGCTGTTGCTCCCATCACCGCTCCAGCAGGGGCGAGGAACATGTAGTACAGTAACTCAGTCACCTCATCACCAGTACCGCTATCGGTCAACATCTCCACCGACAAGATAAGGAATATGACAACCGCTCCCCACATCGCCAAGAAACCGATGCCGCAGGAAAGTGCAGAACACTTGATTGCGGCCATTGAATTCATGATTTTCTTGCCATTGATGATTCCTACCGGTAGGGCTGCCAACACAGCCAACAAAGGGGCGGTGGCAACCACTCCGAGAAAGGTCAGGATCAATGAGGCATCATCGATCAATCCTTGGATGAAGATTCCGATTCCAAGGGCAATGCCTATTCCCGCATGAATGGCGATACCCCAGGTCAGGTCACTTGACGAATAGTCATCTGTCATGAATTGGACAAGTCAATTGCCACTATGACTGTTTTCCATTCAGGCTTCTAGGCTATGTGGATGGCATGTCCAAGTGTTGCCAGCACTCCCTCGTGGAATGATTCACTCATGGTCGGGTGCGCATGTATTGTCCCAGCGACGTCTTCGAGCAGTGCTCCCATCTCTATTGCAAGTGTGAATTCTCCAGATAATTCACTCACATTTGTACCAACTGCCTGTACTCCTAGTATGCGATGGTCATCCTCTCTGGCGACCACTCGGATGAAGCCGCCAGTCTTCTCTGCCTCCATGGTCAATGCCCTGCCATTGGCAGCCAATGGGAACTTGCCGATGATGACTGGGTGTCCTTCAGCACTTGCCTGCTCAGGAGAGAGACCAACCTCGACGATCTCTGGTTCGGTGAAAACAATGGCTGGAACTGCCACTGGGTCCCATTCACGTATATTTCCGGCGATGACCTCAGCCACCATCTCACCCTGTGAGGAAGCGGCGTGGGCGAGCATGGCACCACGTTCGGCCAAGTCTCCAATACAGTAGACTCCACGCATATTGGTGGCGCATCTCCCATCGACGATGACAAAGCCGTGTTCGTTGGTCTTGACGCCCATTTCTTCTAGACCCCACCCATTGTTGTTAGGACGTCGCCCAACAGTCACCAAGACCTTGTCAGCCTTGAGGGTCTGAATCTTCTCTTGCTCGTCCTTGGCTGCGTATTGGACATTACCATCATCGTCGATTCCTTTGGCGAAGACACCCGTGTGGACCTTGACTCCCAAGCGTTTGAGATTGAGTTCCACCGGACGCCGGAGTTCCTTGTCGAATATCGGTAGAACCGTTTCCATCGCTTCGAGAACGGTTACATTACTGCCTAGATGGGCGAAAGCAATACCTAGTTCAAGTCCAATGTATCCTCCCCCCACTACAACGAGGTTGTCTGGAACTTCCTTGAGGTCGAGTGCTTCTCGACTGGAGATCACGTCACCTCCGAATGGCATGAATGGAAGTTCGGTCGGCACAGAACCATTGGCCAGGATGACGTTCTCAGCCTCAATCCTGAGCTCTCCATCAGCGCTGGAGACCTTACAGGTCTTGGCATCGATGAATTCAGCCCAACCGTTGATCAGTTCCGCTCCGGCTCGCTTGAGCAGGTTCTCAACACCTTTGTTCAGACGCTTGACGATACCATCCTTCCACGCTACCAGACCTTCCATGTTGAGTTCTGCTGGGCCTGGAATACTGATTCCCATGTGTCCACCTTCCTTTGCCATCGCCGAAAGGTCGTGCAACTTGTGGGCAGCATTGATCATCGCCTTGCTTGGAATGCAACCTCGAATCAAGCAGGTGCCTCCCGCTTTCTCCCCTTCAACGATGATGGTCGAGAGTCCAAGTTGTCCGGCCCGAATGGCCGCGACGTACCCGCCAGGTCCGGCACCGATGACAAGGACCTGACATTTCTTCTGTTCGACCAAGGAAATCCCTCCATTCATTTCTCACATGAAGATTGTTGCAGGGTGCTCCAGGTAATTCTTGAGAATCTGCACCATCATGGCTCCATCGAAGCCATCCACCACTCTGTGGTCCCATGACGAACTCAGTTTCATGATGCGGCGAATGACGATGTTTCCATCTCGAACCACAGCACTGTCAACGGCGTTGTGGACTCCAAGGATCCCGACCTCTGGATGATTGATGATCGGGGTGGCTCCAGTTCCTCCCATCTTCCCCAGACTGGTGATGGTGAAGGTGGAGCCTGATAATTCCTCAAGGCTGGCCTCTCCATCTTTCGCTGCACTGGTGACCCTTCCCATCTCGGCCACTGTCTGCCATAGGTCCATGGCTTCGACATTCTTGACCACGGGTACGTACAGACCACGCTCGGTCTGTGTGGCGATTCCAAGATTGATTGCTTCGTGGCGGATGATGACTTCTCGCTCATCATCGTAATGGGCATTGCATTCCGGTCTCTCGGCGAGAGCCTTTACCAGTGCCTGCATGATGAAGGGAAGATAGGTCAGTTTTGGCGCCCCATCGGGGCGAGTGGAGTTGAGGTGTTGACGCAATTCCTCCAGATTGGTGACATCAACATCCTCGAAATAGGAGAAATGGGCGATGCTGCTGTATGACTTGTGCATCTGCTCGGCTATCTTTCGACGCAGTCCAACCACAGGGACTTCTGTGGTACCCACCTTTGCTTCTCGGGGGGCCGGTCCTGCTGCCGCTACTGGAGAGCCTGCATCTTTCCAGGCATCGAGGTCAGCATGTGTGATTCTTCCTGCTGGACCACTTCCACTGACTTTGGAGAGGTCAAGTCCTTCCTCCTTGGCTCGTCTGCGCACCGCTGGACTGGCGAGTGGTTTGCTGTCGCCTCCTCTGGATGATGGAGCAGGGGGAGT
>CALCOQ010000316.1 GCA_937897005.1 uncultured euryarchaeote | reverse complement strand
CTACGAAGTATTGCTCGAGAACATGAGCCTTCCACTGAATCTTCAAAGTATCAACTGGAGTGCACATCCAAGTATCCGAGTTCGCCTTCATCTCGCCACTGATGACCCATATCTGACACCGGTCATTGACAAGGTCACCATCGGAGCTGACGTTCATCTGAACAAACAATCTCTCAGCGATGGTTGGAACAGAGGAGACGCTTCAAACTATGATCAAGTGATATGGAGTTCTGCCAATGAAAGATGGGAAGTGAACGGTTCCCGTAATGGATACATCTGGTTCATGTTCCCCGATCACCGACCGATCAAAGAAATGGAATTGGCGTGTGTCTGTAGTGGTGTGTATCTGAACATTGGACAAAGCAGTCAACTGATATCAAGCCCAACCACCATCATCCATCAAGACAAGAAAATGGGGAGTATCTATGCTGGATTGACGATACCAGCAGGAGGATGGGTCAAATCCTTCGATCTACGTTCTCGCTATCACGGAATCGCAGAAGACCCTGCAATCGATGTTGGCAACGATATGTCAACCAGTGGAGCGAATTCCACACAACACTGGCATAGTGAATATCCAGAATGGGCATGGCCATCAGACTCTGTTCATCCGATTGGGCATCATGGCTTGCAGTCCACCATCTCTCATGCTGAAGTCACTAAAGATGGATTGACCACAAGATACGATTTGAATTCGCAGTCTGCATCGATGGTGATTGAAGATGGGCTGCTCAACTTCAGCACCTATCTTCCTGCTTCTGCAGATATTGATTCATATCAATTCTCAGTCAATTTTACGTATCTTGGCTCGAATCTCAATAACTCCTCGATTCAAGGAGAGTGGGATGGGTTGGGTTGGTTCGGTGAACATCAGACGAATAGTTGGCACATGTTGATGCACGGCCCCAAGGTCAACTTCTCAATTCCTCAATCACTTGAATTTCAGGAATTTCGCTATCTCTACAATGCCACCGGAAAGTGGCGTGTCGACATACATCGGATGATGTTCTCATACGACTTGAAGGAGAATGTTTCCCTGGACCCTGATGATATGGCACATATCCTCTCCGAACAGTCAGTGATTCAGAACTCGACCATGGTCGATATCCCAGTCAACTTCAGTGCAGAGCGTGGCAGCGTACATATCGATGGTGCAGTGGAATGGCTACATCTCATTGAGAATGAAGTTGTTGAAGTTCCAGAATCGATGGTGCCCAATGGTTCTGTGTATCATGCTGTGACAAGACATAGACATCTGGAGAATCTGACCTTCACCGATATCGAATTGATGATGAGTCCGATTAGAAGTCCTGCTTTGGCTGATGTATTGATGAGAATCGTTGACCCTGATGCTGGAACACCGACATTTGAGCAACCTCTTGGACAAGGTTTGGTTGAATGGGATGTCGCCAATACCACAGTCTCACGGACAGATGAATACTGGGAAGTGGAATGGGTCTGGAGCACAACTTGGCTGTGGGATGACCATGCACTCATTCACTTCATGACCGAAGCCCATGATGCTGTCAGCACTGATCTAGGGCCTGCAGTGCAGACAGTTGGATTCAGCGCTGGAAATGCCGTTGAGAATGACCTTGAATTAGTCAATATCGGGGTCTCAGACCAATTTGGGCGCGACATCTCAGACATCCTTGACCCTCATCACCCATGGCCGGTCTCAGCAGGTTCGGATGTGAGCATCAGCGGACAGATACGGTTCGAGGGTTCTGTCGCCTCTTGGGTTCCCGCAGGTGAAGCGCAGATCGATTTGATCCTGAAACAAGGAAACTTCACGCAATCCACCATCCTCGATGTTGGAGATGATGGGGCGTGGTCGGCAGTGATCACACTACCCGAATCTAATGATGAATTATCAGTGGATGAAATAATGAGTCTGAAGGCATACCTTCACGACGCTGGACCGACAAATCTCCCAGAAGGCCTGATTGAAGATGCGACAACTGGAATTCGAGGCGCTGAATTCAGGTGGGATGGTTCCAGTCCTGAACTGGGAATCCTTTACGCGATGACACCTAGTGGAGACCAACCTGCAGATGGACATGTCTGGAATCAAGAAATCCCCTTGGCTCTAGGGCTACAAGTGATTGATGACCATGCGCTTGGAGATGAATTGACCCTTCACTACTGGAGGCAGGCTTTCGAGGATGATGGCGATGGAATCGCACAAGAATATGAATATCAGGAACTGATTGTGCAATTGAATCTTGGAGCTGACGAATTCATCGAATTCCCCTTCATCGGTGTCGACAACTCATTCGGAACCAGCATGGTCAGCCTCTACGTCACCAGCAATGACCTGGCAGGAGTTGCACTGGAGAGCGGTGGCTCTCATGGCCTGTCAAATGATCTGGCAACAGTGACTCTGATGCTCGACTCTGAAACCTTGATCGAGCCGATGAACCTGGTGATGGAACGCCACGAAGAGCGATATCTGCTGCCCGGACAAGAACACCGTTTCTCTTTCATCATCGAGGACTTGAATGGTCTGAACAGCCTCGATGTCATGTATTTCGACCTTACTGGAGAGGATGGTGATTGTTTGATTGAATTCCAACCTTGGGCCGAGAATGCAATGAACTGGGATGAAAACTGCTTCATCTCTGAACCTAGAGCCACTGTTGAGGATAGATATCCAGAATATGAAGTGAACTTGGATTTCATCATTTCTTGGTCTGCCATCTCCATCATCGGCGAGGACGAATATATTCCTTCATTCAGAATAGAGGACCAAGGAGAAGATCTAGGCCTAGGACTGACAAATCTGGAATGGTTGAATTGGTCGCTACACGATGAATTGGAAGTAGCTCTCATCTCATGGACTGACCTTGTTCCAGCTTTCGGGACTCTCATTGGAGATGATTTCTATCTCGCACCCGGAGACATCATTGATATCGAATGGGGAATTTTCCATTCAGGAAGTGGAATACGTGCACTCTACATCCCTGATGGTACTGATTCCAGCGCTCGTGTTCTCGGAGGACTTTCCCAGATGGAAGAAAATCTGGTTTTGATAGGTAATGAAACCGGTCAAGCTCAATTTGCTTTCAGAACAGATGATTTTCCTAACTCCCTTGGAAATCTGGTTATCGGGGTTTCTGGTATGGATGGATACACTCTCAAGGGACTTGAGATCACTATTCGATTGGATGACGATTCGCCAAGGATCTCATTTCATAGCACTTCATTGATACGTATTCGCTCAGACACTTTGGATGACCTACAGGTTTCTTTCACCGTCACTGATGACAATGGAATGCCTGAAGAAGACTTGACTCTGTATTGGAAATTCCAACGAAATGGTCTATCGATAACTGGTGCTGCAGGTGAACTGAAGGTGAATCATGTCTCTGGAGAAATATATCATGACGTTCTCAATCTCAGTGAGGCTCTGGAAGGGATTGAACTCAGAGGCTCGGATGATATCATCATCTGGATTGAAGGTCGTGATCTCAGCGGCAACAAGATAATTGGTCCCGGTTCTGAATTCGAGCCTAGGAGACCGCTGTGGGAATACATCGATTTTTCACCGGAGATAACCTACATCTCGGTCAATCCCCGTCTTCCAAAACTGGGTGAGATGATCACCATTGACGTACAGATCCAGAATACTGGAACATTGGAAGGATACACCAAGATGCAACTACTGAAGCAAAAGGATGGAGAAATGATAGTTCTCGCCACGACTGAAGAATTCAGATTGTTGCCGGGGTTGTCCGCACAGTACTCTTTTGAACACGAGGTTGCACATCTTGGAGACCAACAATTGTACATCGGAGTCGAGGGCGAAGGTGTCCTCTCACCTATTCCATTAGGAATAGTCAGAGATTCCTTGGTCGATAACAGTGCTTCAGGAGGTGACATGAAATGGGCGTTGGGAGGATTGATCATCATCGTCTGCGTTTTCTTGATATTCATGTTGGTCAGGTCGCAACTGCATATTGATGTAGATGAGGATGATGACATCTGGGAAGATGAGGATGTGGTGAAGGAGGAAAAGGTGATGAATGCTCAGATTCCACCCCCGAGGCCAGTAGAACTCAATGTCATAAGCGAAGAAGAATGAGCGCAGTCTTGATGAAAGGAAGGCTGTAGGGCCGAAACAAGCCGGGGTTGGAGAGCGGTCAAATCCGGGGGACTCAAGATCCTCTCCCTAGTGGTTCGCAGGTTCAAAT
>CALCOQ010000315.1 GCA_937897005.1 uncultured euryarchaeote | reverse complement strand
GGTAGAATCAGTGAGTATGCCGAGCATTTCGAGGGAGTATCATTCACTCCTGTTGACCGTTCTCTTGGACATAATCCTCTGTGGGTGGTTGATGCAGACGTTGTATTGCCAGCAGCAACACAGAATGAGATTAATGCTATTGATGCAGAAAATCTGCTGGGGAACGGAGTTGATGTCGTCTGTGAAGGCAGTAATATGCCATGTACTCCAGAAGCGATCGACCGATTCCTCAAGGCGGGGATCCTCTATGCCCCGGGCAAAGCCAGCAATGCAGGGGGAGTCGCAACCAGTGGACTTGAGATGTCTCAGAACAGCATGAGGTTGTCATGGACACGTGAAGAGGTCGATGCAAGACTTGATGGCATCATGTGTGCAATTCACGAGGCCTGTGCAAGTACTGCAGCAGAGTATGGTGAGCCAGGAAACTACATGTTGGGTGCTAATATCGCAGGATTCCTCAAGGTTGCAGATTCGATGTTGGCTCAAGGTGTCATCTGAGTTCGATTAATTTCATGTTCCAGTAACCAACTCTTTGTTGCTGTTCCTCCGTGTCCGGAATAATCACCAATATTTCCGTCAGATCTGATGACGCGATGACAGGGGATGATGATGGAGATTGGATTTCCTGCCATCGTGGTACCGACAGCCCTGGCAGCTCCTTCATGGCCAGCCCTCTCGGCCAATTCTCGATATGATATCCTTTCACCGAGGTCTGTTGTGCGGCTTGTCATCCAGATGTTCCTTTGGAATTCTGTGCCTTCAATATCCAGTTTCACCTTTTTCATCTCGCCACCGTCGAGATATGCTGAGATCCATGCTGAAGTTGCTTCCAGAGAAATCCTTTGTAACATTGTTGGGCCGCCTTGAAAGGCCATCAGCCTCTTCCACTTCTTGATATCAGCATCAGATTGGAAACTCAATTCTTTCAATCCTTTTTCTGAGACTCTAGCCAGAAGTGTTCCACAAGGCATCCCGATCAATGAATAGGAATCATTCACCATCCGTACTACCTTCCTCAGTATCTTCATCCATACCGATGATCTCGTAGTTGGAGGGGAAGATGGCGATGATGACTCCCGCAATCAAACAGAACAATCCCCATCCGAAGGATTGTTGGACGACGAATAATTCCAGTGCGATTGCACATAGGATCAATCCTCCAATATTGGAGATCCAGACCATCGATTTGAATGTGGATAGTCCCACTCCTTTGGTGTTGGGTCCTTTCTTTGGTCCGAACTCTCCACCGAATCTTAGCGCTTCTTCCTTCTTTGACATTTTATCACCTATCGAGCATGACAATTGCATCAGTTGGGCAGGCCAGAACACATAATCGGCATCCGGTGCAGGCGT
>CALCOQ010000314.1 GCA_937897005.1 uncultured euryarchaeote | reverse complement strand
CTTCCACTATTACTGAAGGCCTCCAGAACCACGAGGGTCACGAACAATCCTCCAGTGAGCAGCATTCCATTCCAATGGAGCAACTCCATGATGCCTGCATCTCTACCTTCAGCAGATACCTTTTCAGCAATAGTCTCCGACATCTAGGCAGAGTCACAACATGTCGAGCACATATGACTTGCCACTGTGAGCGTTCTATCGGCACATCTTCATGATAGTCGCAACAACATTTTCCACATCAGGAACTGTATGGTCCTCAAGCGGAGGTGAGAATGGAACCGGAGTATCTAGAGCACCTAGTACCACTGGTTTTGTCTCCAGAGCCCAGAACGAATCCTCCAGTATCCTGCTCTGTATGGTGTGTCCAAGACCCCCACTCCACTGGCTCTCTTGAAGAACCAATAATCGACCAGTACGGGAAACTGAGTCTATACAGGTCTGATGGTCGAAGGGAATGATGGTGCGCAGGTCGATGATCTCGACTTCGATTCCCTCCTTGACAACCTGTTCGGCAGCCTTGAGGGCCACATGTAACATCGCTCCCCAGCAAACAAGGGTCAGGTCGCTTCCGCCGCGCACCACCTTGGCCTTGCCTAGAGAATATCGCTCACCTTTGGCGATGGATTCAGAGACTGATTCTGTGTCAACCTTCTGATTGATGTTGTCCCCCCATCCAGTCATTCCTCCTCGCAGTCCGTACAGCCCAATGTGTTCGAGGAACACTACAGGGTCATCGAGTTCTGCAGCTTCATTCAGTAGATCATATGCATCTTGAGGAGTAGCTGGAGCAACGACCACCAGACCGGGATCGTTAGCGAACCATGATTCGATGATATTGGCGTGGAAAGGACCGCTACGGGTATGAGCACCTAATGGGATTCGAATCGTCAGAGGAACTTCAGCACCCCAGCGCCAGCGTAACATCGATGCATTGTTGACAAGAGCGTTGAAGGCAAGAGCAGCGAATCCTCCGAACTGGATCTCAGCCATCGGTCTCATGCCGTGTAGAGCAAGGCCAGTGGCAGCGTGGATGATGACCGCCTCAGACAATGGCATATCGAGGAGTTTCTCGGAATGCCCAGCATTCTTCAGTGCAAGATTCATCCCGAAGGCACCAGCCACCTCCATGTCCTCACCCATGAATACAACGTCTTCTCCATACCTTTCTGCGATTGCCACCATCGCTTGTTGGATCGCTCTTGAGTAAGTCCAAGAACCACCTCCTGAATCGAATTCAATCACTGTTTCACCATCATTCAGAACTGGTTCTGCAGGTTCAGTTTCACCATCTCTGACAAGACGTTCCTCTTGAGTATCTGCATCATGAATGCTGGTGACTCCGAGGGTGACTGTTTCTGGTACAGGCCACGCCATCGCTTCAACCTCGACACGCGCTTGGTCAGCACCATCTTGCTCCTCATCTTCTATAGCAGCAAGGACTCCTTCCTCAACACCCATGTCGAGGAGTAGTTTCCGATGTGTGGAGACAGGGTCCTTGGCAGCCCAGTATTCGAGTAGTTCTCGGTCCACATATCCAGGTGGATTTCCACTTTCAGCACCTAGATAGAGGTCATCATGATGATGAGCGTGGCCGCAGCCTCTCATCGTCTCGACATGGATCAATGTCGCTCCGCCCCCATCCATACTGAATTCTCTGGCCACCGCTACAGATGAGTGCCATGCAGCAGTATCAGAACCATCGATACTCCATGATGGAATACCCACTGCAACCGCTTTATCAGCCCACAATTCAACACCTGATTGATTTGTGGAGATGGTATCCAATGCGATTTGATTGTTCTGTAGAATGAATGTCATGGGAAGCGCTCTGGCTCCAGCCAGATTCAATGCCTCCCACCATTCTCCACTACTGCTCGCACCTTCTCCGATACAGGCCACATGGAAACGTTCTCTAGAGGATAATTTTGCTGCCAGTGCCAAACCTGTCATCGTTGCCGAGGCGATTGGAAGAGGAGCGGTCGGGGGCAGAACTCCTCTATGCCAACAACCGATGTGAAGGTCGCGACCACCGGCTTCAAGGCCGCTCCAACCTCCATCTTGATTCGATGCAGCCTTACCCACCTGTGCTGTCATGACATCTTTTGGAGTATCGCCCATCGCCAGACTGAGTCCTACATCTCGGATCATTGGTGCGACGAGATCTCCATAGTAGCCATCACCAGGGCGAGACCCTGGACTGGACTCGGGGTCACGTTTCAGCGCAGTCGCTACCGCTACCACTCCTTCTTGCCAGGTGGAGCGGAAACCCTTGCCCCCGAATCTATCCCCATCCGGAGTCTCCATACCTTTCATGAAAATGTCCTTGAGATGTTCATCAAGAGCGCGGGTTCGTAGCATCAACCGTTGCCATTCAAGCCTGTTCTCCATGCTGATAGACATGTAATGGGCCATTCTGCGTAAGCATAGAGCCATATCGATGAGGAATCTTTGAGAGCGCCGTTCCAGATGAGTATCGAAGTCTCGTCGTGGCACTACTTCACGATGTGACTCTGAGTTCAATGAAGTCTGATGTACGCGAATCGCCAGTCCACGTCCAATAGCGTCAAGCAAGTCATTGCTGAACGAATGCCATTGGCGGCCATCAAATTGATTGTTGGATGCTTGGGCCTGTAATTGGTCCCATGTCGTGGCGACTTGTGACAGGTGGCCATCATGCCGTTCAGCGACGAATCTCAATACTTCGATCCGCGCTTCATCAGCTGGGATGGGATTGCTGAATCTGAGTGGCTTATCTGGTCTCCAACCAGCACCGTTGATGTCCGGAAAATCGACCTCTCCCATGTCCCTCCCCACAGGGCCGTGGGGAAGTTCACTTTCAAGACTGCCTTTTCATTCACTTTCCTCGCCTTTCTCGGCTCGACGTGCCATCTCTTCATTGTAGCATGAACGGAGTTCATTCCTGTTACTGATGGTCATCAACAATCCAAACAGTCCTGGAACTGCAAGCAGGCCTAGAGAAAGCGACCACTCTCCGGTCGCATCGTGCAATGCACCGATGAAAATCGGGCCGATGAGGGTGCCTGCCGCCCAAGCCATCCCGAATGCACCGAATGCCAGTCCAGCACTGCCTCTACCATATGCTCTTGAGGTGGCAGCATCAATCATTGGCAACATGGGTATCTGCGCTGCAGCAACAGAGAACTGGAATACGCTGAGCATCAGCACGATCAGCATTACCCCTACCTTGTCGTCCATTTGATTGGAGATGATTCCAGCGGCGACCAATCCGATCATCACCCCAGTCCATCCTACCAACATCCAGCGAGTGGGCTCACTGCGATCCACCAATCGACCCCACCACCAACCTCCGAACCCTTGGATCATCACCAAGACCAGAAGAACCAGACTGATCTTACCGGGTCCCATATTCATCGGTGGTTCGGACAATAACAATGGCACTCCTGCTTCAAGAGCACCAGTTGCCAAGGCGGAGAACATGATCAACAGCCCGATACGCAACAGTATCGGATGAGCAATGAACTCACGGATCGGAATTTGTTCGATACCCGTACTGGATTCGCCATGCCCAATATCCTTTGATGCATAGAGAACCATCGGCAGAGCCAAGAAGGTTATACCTGCAAGAATGAGGAATGCGCTCGATGCATTGATCTCGAAAGCCCAACCACCAATAACAGGACCTAGAAGAGCGCCCACTGTCGCCATTCCAATCAGTGAACCTGCAGTTTCTCCGAAATTGTTCGGCCATAATTGACTGGCTGCAGCCAGCCCAGCGGTCAAGATGGCAGCACCTGAGACACCATGCAGGAATCTGGCTGCGACCAGAACCCAGAAACCGGATTCAGGTAATTTGGATTCAAGCAACTCTTCAGTTGCCACAAGATACAGCAATGAGGAAAAGATGAGCATGATGATGGAAACCGAGATCACTCTTCCGGCGCCGAACTTATCGGTCAAACGACCGGATAGAGGGCCGAAGAGAAGCAGTGGTAATGCCCAGATCGAGACAAGAGCTGTTGCTTCAATACTTGATAAATCAAATTGAGCCTTCCATTCTGGAAGTATTGGGACGATGTATGCATAGCCAAGGAAATCCACCATGAAAGCGGCCAGTAGAGCAGAGAAAGCAAGTCCATTCCCTTCATGGCGGGGTTTCATCGAGGGGACTCCTGTCATCGTCTCCTGTCCCAAGGGTGACTATTCAACCATTACCCGAGAAAATGTATTTTTGCATTCATTCTTCTTCTGATTCCTCTGGTGCGGGAGGAAGATGTATCATCACATCTGCCAACATCTGGGCTCCATCCTCCAAACGGGTCATCAACGTTAAATCAGCAAGGTTGTCTGGCCTAGCGATATCGAACAACAGGTCGAGAACGTAACGTACTGAAAGATGTGTGAAACGGACCACTTCTGGGTCAACGTTCATCGTTTCTTCTTCAGGAAGAATGGTTATCAATTCGGGAAGTTCCCCAAGAACCTCATCCATTGCTTCCACAACATCATCGGCAATGTCGTCAGCCTGTGCTTGTAGCATTTCATCCATTGTCATGCCTATCTTCTTGCCCGAACTCTTCCTTTTCACTTGCTCTCCGCCTAGTTTCCCAGTACGTTTCAGGCTCTCATAAGATACATCAGACTCAGACTCACCATCTTCTTCATCTTCAGATTCGTCATCGCTGACTGAGATGCCATCATCTACCAGTTTGCCGAGTGCTGCTTTCAATAATTCCAAGAGAACAGTGGGTTCGATGTCGAAATCCTCAATCAGTTCTTGCTCTTCAAGTCTGGAGATGATATCAGCCACGAAATCATCGTTGATGACATCTGCACCCAACATGTTGGAGAGCATTGGTAATGCCCAGTTTGGGTCGCCCATAGATACGTCAAAGGTGCTTTCTCCCCCTATCCGTCCAATATCGGCCGGGGGGGGCACGAATTCTTTGCGAGAGTGTTTGTGCAGTTGATCGATCAAGGCCTTCATGTTGAGAGGTTTGGCAAGAACTTCGGAGATTCCAGCATGGGTAGCAGCGACCATGTAATCTTTCGAGGTTATTCGAGACAGGACAATGACTCTGCATTTGAAAGAGAATTCTGGATCTGTCATCATCCTTTGTGCTGAATCAATAGGGTCACCTACCTTCCATTCACCATCCATGACCACGACTTCTGGCATGGTGG
>CALCOQ010000313.1 GCA_937897005.1 uncultured euryarchaeote | reverse complement strand
CACATTGGCAACGAGAAACTGCGAAGGAACTTTGCTGTACTGCACTTCCCTGTACAGTGGTACTGCTTGGAGATACCAGCCCAGCCATCTCCTCGATGGATTGACCAGTTGCAGCAACCGGTTGTTGTGCAACTGGTGCAGGTGCCTCTTCTTCAACAGGCTGTGGAGGAGGATGTTGTACGCTCTGTTGTGGCACCTCCTGCTGTGATGATGACACTTCTACATTCAACCGAGCAGCCTCATTCTTCTGATGTACCTTCGATAGATCAACTGTTTCCACCGGATCCTGTTCTGCTCGTGAACTCAATAGCGCCTGCTTGGCTTCAATACGCACCCTCTGGGCATCCTTGTCCCTAAATCGCTTGGATATCCAATCAAAAAAACGATCCATGGACCCCCTTCGACGAATTGCACCGATGGTTGAATCCACAACCTCCTCGTCGAAACTCTCGTCACCACTCACTCGCCGGGTGGCTTTGGCAACATGATGGGATTCTATCAGCATATTGACCTGATCAGGGTCTTTGTCATGATCCCTTTCAATCTCTGTGGTGGTCTTGGCTTTGACCAGTTTTCCCACACTCCCCTGCATCGCAGACTGAGCCTCAAGACTGAGGTCGGTTGAAACTGCTGCTTCTCGTGTCCACATCCCTTTCTCTTCCTTGTCATAATGCTTCTTCAGATCATTCATTGCCTTGGCACGCTGCCATTCATGGTCCTTGCGTACTCCTGAAAGACGACGCAGGAACCAACCTGCAGCAAATGCACCTGTATATGCCAGATATGGAACCCAGGTGATGTCGCTGAATGCTAGCCTGAGAGGTTCAATCATTCGTGAAAGTAGAAGCAACAGGAAGGCGGGAAGAACCAACAGGATAAGGCCGACCAACTCGTTCCTCTTCTCTTCCATGTTTCTTTGCCCCCGTAATTACACTGTTCAAGGTTGCCATGCCATGGATATCCTTGCTTCAGCGGTCCTTGATACTCAAACCGCTGCGGAACATACCTTCGAGAAGTCCGATTGTGAACATGGTATGGAGAATTGGCAGCAATAATGGAACTCCAATGAGCAGACTCAGCCTTCTCCCTCTTACCGACTCAAACAATGCTGTTGCTGCAAGAGCAACGGCATATGCAAGTGGAGGGACATGCCACCATTCAGTTCCAGAAAACAGTAGTGCGATCGTCAATGCCAATCCCATCAATGGGAGAAACTCACGGAAATTGAATCGCCTGCCATGTCTCTTCAGAGTCTTGGTTCTCCAGAAACCATATCGTCTGCACATTCGAACAAAATCAAGGAGGCTTCTTCGCTTCACCATATGGAACACACTGGCATCCGAACGCCACAACCCCCAACCATTCTTGATCAATCTCATACTGATATCTGAATCTTGGTTGGTAGGATATTTCTCATCCCATCCCCCTACATCGAGAAGAGCCTCTCTTCGATGAATGACGAATGCAGGAACCTTGTGCGGATGCCGCCCATTGAATCTGGCGAATTGCCCCCCTCCACTGCCCAATGGACTTGAAAGAGTCGATTCAACCCAAGAGGCGAAGATTCCTTGCTCGGCGTCCTCAGAGGGGAGAACTTTGCATCCAACACCTCCTATCTTCTTTCCCAGTCCCGCTTCGATATCCAACAAATCATCAACTCGTTTCTCCAGATGGTTCTCTGGAACCCAGCCATGGGCATTCACCTCGAAAACCAGTTCCACATCATCTTTCATCGATTCAAGACTGATATTACGAGCCTGCGGAACGAAACGATGCGGATTCTCAAAAATAGAGACATCATTCTCAACACCTTTTTCGATACGCATACGAACCACGTCCAATGTTGAATCCGTACTACCTCCATCAATGATGTGAATCCGATGCGAATCCGTGGGATAGGTCTGCTTGAGTAAAGAATCAAGACAACGAGAAATCCACTTCTCTTCGTTGAAGGTCGGGATGACCGAAACCACAACCGGTCTGGATGGCTCCTCCATGTCCGTTCGTCCATACTAGAATACCTGAAACTTGTCATGAGTTTGAGGATGATTGATGAATTGTCGACCTCTGCCACCTACATGGATGAAAGGACGGTGAATGTCAATTGCTCCACCCTCATCAGAGGTGCGGATGACCCGATGGCAATCTTCGATTCTCTGAAGAACCTGTTTCCCGAACTGAGTATTGATGAACTTCAAGACCGCCCAACAGGCTTCCCGATGCCTGAAACCACAGTACAATGGGATTTCACAGACCTCGACATGCAACGTATCCTGGATATCATTCATGACAGTCGAATCCTCGACACAGCACTCGATGCCATGAGTCAATTCCTGAAAGGTGATAGAACAACCTTCAGATTATCTCGTCAAGCTGCGCTATCAAAAAAAGTGTCATTCTGTATCACGGATGAAACGCCATTGGGGGGATATTTCACAATAACCATTGAGGGTGATGACCTGCAAAGATGGTTGGAAGATGCCACTTGGCATCGCGGACGCCAAGAGATCCCCCGAAATGTTGGTGATGAAAGAAGTATGTCTAAAATGGGAGAACCGAGTGAATGGTTCTCATGATGATAGGATTTTCTGTATCGTTGCTATAAATGGCATATCTGCTTCTATCCACTCTACGTTGAGGAATTCTTCGACTTTCAACCACCGCAGTTCATCATGTACGCTCAGACGCGGCTTTCCATTCTTCACCCTACAGTGCCAAGCATGCAATTCAATCTCCAGCTCTGACATTTCATGCACATGGATGGCCAATGGTCTGATCACCTCAATTGGAAGAGATAATTCCTCATCTATCTCTCGAATGAATGCCTCCTCCAGAGTCTCTCCCCTCTCAACCTTCCCTCCTGGGAATTCCCAAGCACCAGCAAAACTCTCTCCCTGTGCACGACGACAACTGATGAATCGGCCATCCGTTCCTTCTAGAACAGAACAGGCAACAACGATCCTCGGGCGCACCGCCAACCATCCAGCAATCTGTTTAACCAACT
>CALCOQ010000312.1 GCA_937897005.1 uncultured euryarchaeote | reverse complement strand
TCGAGGAAACTCGACGTGGAGGAGCGGATGTTCTTCAGATAATGGTCAGAGATCTAGTGGCCAGTGAAGGCGATGGATACATTCGGATTGAACGACGCCCAGATGCCGGCCTTCCCAGAATCGGCTACATGGTTTTCAGAAATGGTCAACCTTCGATGGCACTTCATGAAAGTGATATCGACCGCACCGCCATCGAGGCATTGATGGAGCTTGAAGAAGATGCAATGAGTATCGATGCGATTCTGACTGCTCATTCCGGTATCGATACTGGCCCTCTTATCGAATTGTATCCCGAGGCATTGCTTCATCTGGAACGGATATCCAATCAAGACCATGAACAGGCTGTCAGTTCAGGTGTGGGCGAATGGTGGAATGCTGAACGACTTGAGACCCTGTCCTGGAAGAAAGCGACCGACCTTCCTGATTTTATTCCCTCGATGAAGGCTCCGGAACTCATCCGCAGAATGTCTGAAGCCAGATTGCTCAGGGAAGCCAGTGAAGTAGACACTGTACTGATGGGAGGTTATCTGCATCTTGTTGACAGCAGCGACATCGCATCTGTGATGTCTCTGGCTGGAGAACTGAACAAACGTGGCCGCCCTTTGCTCTCGATTTCCCGGCAAAGGGTGGAGAAACAGGTAGGTTTCTATTCTGAAAATGATGCTACTTGCCTCTGGTTGATCGAGAGACCTACAGAAGACGAGCATATCGGCCCTTCACTTGAAAGGCTACTCCGACTCATCGAAGGTTGGCTTGAAGAATATCGCTCAGCAGTCATCCTCTTTGATGGCTTTGAATTCCTTTCTGGAACCCATGGAGATGAACGTGCTTTTGGATTCCTCAAGAGATTGGCAGATCTGGTCAGAGACAGTGATGACATTCTGTTCCTGCCTGTCGTGTTGAATGCATGGGAAGAAATCCTACAACATCAGATGATCAGAGCAACCGATCCGCTTGATTTCAAGGCAATAGAAGAATGGCTCATCGATCCAGATGTTCTAGAGGACCACCCATTCTTGGAGTTGGTCATGGACGCTGATGAGGCGACAGCAGTGGAAACCAAGATCAACGAGAAGATGGGGCTGGAAACCGTGGCATCTGTGGTTGTGTCAGATGATGATTCAGTAGCAGAGTCCAGTGTTGAACGAAGTGACCAAGGTTCGCTCGGAGAATTGATGCAAGGATGGGCACGAGAATCCACTTTGAACGAAGGAGAGGAAGATGATGAACAATCATCTGATGAATGGACACCGACCTTCCGTTCCGGAGACACAGGAGAAATGATTGAAACCTCAGAACCCCTGGACATTTCTGTGCTTGAAGAATCAACCACTCCAGTAGAAGAAGACCTCGAAACGGTACGAGGGCCGCGGCCTGCATTACGGGCTAGAAAAAGAAGAGTGAAGCAAAAGATTTCGAAGAAGGAGATCACTGCTGCCGATGGACTGAATGCCGCAGAAGCGACAGGAAAGGTCATCGAAAAGAAACTACCTGAGAATGTAAGCCTGATGGAGAGAAAATCATCTGAACTTGGAGATGCCAGCAACAATGCCAACGAAGTGACTGGTTCTCTTCCCTCTCCGTCCAGAGAATCAAAAAATGCTCAAGAGGCACTGAATCGCAGCAGTGGAACCGCTTTGGATAGAATCAAGAAGAGTGAACTCCCCGAAGCCAGTGGCGATATTGATTCCCGTAGAAATCTGAATTCATGGGGTCAAGCCATCGGGCAGGACAGAGCCAAACTCATCGCTGATTGGCCGGAATCTACTCAACTGGACCAGAAAGCATCAACCTCGCTGAAAGCGGCTACGGATGCAGCTATCAATCCGATTCACCTCAAGAAGAAAGAGGGAGTGGAAGTGATCAGCCCAATGGCTGCACGTCATGAAATGAATGTCAAGAATGAGGTCAAAGGTGCCAAGGACCTCAGTGAAAAAGAGCAGAAATCCAGTGACCCTGTATCCGTCGAGAGACGTCTACGAGAAAAAGAGATGAAAGCTTATCGGGAATGGAAGATGGAAGGACGCATCACTCCTGACAATGTGAATTCGGAGGAGGAGGACTAATGGGGAGCAGTGGTCTGAAATTGGCCCTTGACAAGGCTCTTGAAAGCCTCGGTGAAGGCAGATTCCAAAGCCTGATGGGGGAACTCAAGAAACCTCCCCCTCGTCAAAGGCGCGCCTCATTACTGGAATCTGCGAGACCTGCTGAGCGAAATGCTTCTGATGCAATTGCCGAACGTGTACTGGGCGTTCAGAGCGAAGTTGAATGGAGAGAAATAGACCTGACGCCTGACCTGCGAACTGCTGGAGAACATAGACTCGATGATATTGTCAGCGAGCGATTTGAAGCCATGCGCAAGAAAAGTGATTGGCTTGATACTCCAAGTGGTGAAAATGCAGACGAAGGCATGTCGGGAGAAGCAATGCTGGGCTTTGATGATGATGGCACACCTGTTTGGCGCAAGGTATTGGATGAACACAGGACTCGACTGATGGCTCTTGAACCTGAAATCATGAGAACCAATTCTATTGGCCGTAGTATTCCAACACCAGTTGAACAAGGACCTGATTGGCCTGCTGAACTACCTGATGGCAGCCCCTTTTCATTCAATGATTTCCATGTATGTCCAGAGAATCTGCGAGCTTCCAGAGCCATCGATACAATTCTCGACGAACCTGGAAGCCGTTGGAATCCACTGTTGATCCAAGGGCCTGACGGTGTTGGGAAGAGCCACCTTCTGTGGGCATGTGGTCTGCAGATGGCTAGACAGAATCCTGGCAAGACTGTCAGGCTCCTCTCCAGTGCTCAACTCAGTGATGGCCGTCCAAACGGATGGGAAAGAACGATAGTGTCGACTTCGATGATACTGATCGATGATCTTCATGAATTATTTGATGACCCAGAAGCCATGCAATCTCTCGGTGAAGTGGTGGACTATGCCATCAATGCAGGTACTCAGGTAGTCATCAGCAGTAACGATCTGGATCTTTCGACCATCACTCCAAACAGATTGACTCAAGTCCTTGATGGTGCCAGAGTTGCGACGTTGAGAAGACCTGGTCTCGCATCGAGAATGACATTCCTCAGAGAAAGGTCCGCAGTACGTAGACTTCTGTTGGATGATACAAGACTCGCTGCCATAGAAGAAGAAAGTCCTGGAGGTTGGAGAAGTCTGGCTCAGTCCCTTGAAATGGTCGCTGAGGCCATGGAAAGGGGAGCAAGTCTTGACGAATTGATGGATATTTCCCGGATTCTGGGTGGTGAAGACATCCATGCCACTGAAGAAAGCAATTTCGCAAGAACGGATGTCGCTGCAGTTGCAAAGGAGTTGGTTCAAGATGCGATTGACCATGTCACTCATCGGCCTCTGGACGTTGATATCGAATTGGAATCCCCACCTGTCGACCTACCTCCAGATGACTATGAGGTCCCTGATCTGATTCCCAAGGACGGTAAGACTGCTGTGGATAATCTGGTCGACAGGCACCTAGGTGAAGAGATGGAGCGAATGGCGCAGCCAGTTCATCATGCAATCTCTGTACACGAACGTGAGAAACATCTGATCCATGAAAGACAGGAGCCCAGTAGTGATGACCTGCTGCGGGTGAAGAGAGAATTATCGAAAGTTGACGACATCATCGAAGGGGCTTTCGATAGAGCAACCGAAAACGTGGTCAACGAGACCGAGGTGCTGAGCATGCTATTGGATGAGTTGCAATCACTCTCTGAGAAGATGGTTG
Organism: uncultured euryarchaeote; assembly: GCA_937897005.1. Taxonomy (GTDB): domain Archaea; phylum Thermoplasmatota; class Poseidoniia; order Poseidoniales; family Poseidoniaceae; genus UBA226. Next base: position 270 of record CALCOQ010000312.1, on the reverse strand, counting down.
ATGCAAAGACCAGAGATCTGATCAGAATGGTTGACCGACTTTATGAAATTGAGTTGAAACTACATCGAGTAGACCCTGTCAGATGGCCGGTCCCAGAAATGCCCAAGAGTAGACGCTCAGTGAGAAGGAAAGAGCCTGAACCTGAGCCTGAAGTGATTTGGGAGAGTCCACAATCAGGAAACGTCTCAGTTGCCAGTCTGAGGACCTTGACTGTCCTTGCTCCGATGGAGGAAGAGTGAGTGCCCGTTGAAAGCAGAGGCGAGGAGTGGT
>CALCOQ010000311.1 GCA_937897005.1 uncultured euryarchaeote | reverse complement strand
TGACCTTGACCAATAAGGTCTAGCAATCGACCAGGGGTGGCGACCAGAATGTCGAGACCTCGCTGAAGAGCCCGAACCTGTGGGTTTTGGCTTACGCCACCAAAGATGACTCTATGCCGTATATCGAGATGTTCGCTGTAAGCAGAAAACCGTTCATCGATCTGGGCTGCCAATTCTCTTGTTGGGGAAAGGACAAGGGTTCGAATGTATCGTTTTGCTTGTGGTTTTGAACGACTCATAACCTGTAGAACGGGTAATGCAAACGCTGCTGTTTTCCCAGTTCCTGTTTGTGCAACGCCCAGAACATCTCTTCCTGCGAGTAAGGGCGGAATGGATTGGGATTGTACGGGCGTTGGGGATGTGTATCCTTCCGCTTCTACAGCACGTAGGAGTTGCTTTGAAAGTCCAAGTGATTCGAAATTATTCATTTGATTTTCTCCGATTGGAATTGAGAAACGCAGGATGCTTTCTTTTCCAGAACATCAGACGGTCCCGCTTCTCACCTAAAACAAGATGGGTGCCCCCACCCTGAGCATCAGCATTATCCTTAGATTCAGAATCAGCGGATGCCAGATGGCATATTGGATGCTGGGGCCAAACCTAGAGGCCCATTCAAGTTGATGAGTAGCGTTTCTATTCCGTGGGTTCCGAGTCGTACCGAGGCCTGCATTCCTCGGGTTGCCAAGTCGGTGAACGACATTCAAGTGAATTCACAATGCTTGCAGGAGGTGGGCCGAATTCGGTCAATTCTCCAACTGATTCAAACAGGCTAGGTCCACTTCCAAGATAGTAGACCGAACCAGTTCTAGTGCGGGAATCTTCAGGTTTGGAATCATTTCCAGTTGCACAGGTTCCAGTACATCCATCTGCGAACGCAACATAGACTCGCCCTTCTCGGTCAATATGTAAATCATTGAAATCCAATAAATTGCGATTTGAACCACCGATATCACGGCAATCACCACTATTGAGGCAGATGCTGCCAATTTGTACCGGATCAGATGAGGCCCGTACGGTATGGAACACTGGATTTTCATCAAGTGCATTCAAACTGTATGTGACATAGAGGTAGTAATGCACGTTTGCATTTGCGTAGTGGGCATTTCCATCCCAGATATCGCCATCGATATTCGTACTGTTTGAATTGTTCAATTCACTCACATTTTCACTTCCAAGGTAAGTGATTGCAATCCTTCCTGGATCGCCGGCATCAATTTGGGGGAAGGCAATGGAAATCACTTCGATAGGGCTTATTTGAATGCTGGTCTGCTCCCATGAATCGCCTGAATCTGTACTTCTTGACATGTATACAGCTTCTCCATTGTATCCATTGTGTACACCTTCTTCATCAGGCCCACCAGGTCCGGCCCAGATGTGGTATGCATTGGATTGCGAATCGGTTGCCACCTCAGAATTCTTACGCGGGTATGGTGTGCCTACATCTTCACCCATGGTCCTCTCAAACCAAGTCAATCCGTTGTCATCCGATACAATGACTGTGGGTGTTTCAACTCTGGGTGTCACGTAAACTGTGCCATCTGGTGCAGAAGTAATCGCCCCGTGCAATCCACCATTGGCGGTGGCTAATCCGAAAATCTGTCCACCAGCATCAAACGTAGCGCCACCATCAAAACTCGTGAAGCAGAAAATGCCTACGAGTTTGTTGTAACAATAGTACACCGCTTGGTCGTAGACTGATTGAGAAAATTGTCCAACATTACCGTATCCGCTACTCGTCCAAGGACCAGTTGCCAATTTGATGTGATCATTGATTGGAGTTGTTCCAGAATCGTGCGGGTTACCGATCCAAGTTTCTCCATCATCATCACTCCAACAGATCCATGATGTCTCAAGACCCATCATTTGAACATTGAAGACACGATCTGTCTCAGGGTCGACCCAACCATATGGGTCACTGGTCGTGAATGAACATTCAGGCCCAGTGACATCCTCCCATGTTTCTCCATGGTCACAAGAACGCATCACTTTCTCTAAAGCAATGAAGAAGATACAACCACTGGAGGTTATTCCAATACTAGGCTCAGGGCCATCTTCTCCAACACTACTGAAAACGAAACCAAGGGGTAATGGAGTTTCTTCCACGGCCATACCATCTGGTCCTGTGACAAAGGTGCCATCTGGGATTCCCGGCTCCTCGGCAGGTGGTGGTGCAGGCTTTTCTTCTCCAAGGCAACCCGCAAAAACTGTGGTCAGCATCAGCGTTCCAATCAGTAAGGCCACTGCTCGCATGAGTGTTCGACTTGGGCATTACGCAATTATCTTGCGCAACAGCACCTGTTCTGATTCACAGGGTTTGATTGCCGCCAAATGGCATCGAGTTGAGTGTTGGTCCTTCACCACGTAGAGCAGGGCCATCGATGATGGTGGCAAATATTCCTATGTCTCCTGCGATATTGTGAGAGAGACCAAACCACGGTCTGCCATGTTGATCGACTCCCATGTCAAGAAAGTCACCAAGTCCACCGCAACGATTGTAACCACAATCCGCAGTGGTATCGATAGGGTCATCGGCGGCATTGATTCTGACAGTGGTCATCAATGGGTTTTCTGCAAATGCATCTGTGATGATGGTCATGTATCCATTCCATGTATCGTTTCCAGAATCACCCACATAACCGATGGCTACCTTGCCTGAAGCACCTGCGGTGATGACCGGAAATCCAGTGCCGCTGAGGTATGTTGGAGGTGCGACCATCATTGCATCAGACCACGAATCACCTTGGTTTCGTGAATACGAGTAATATGGCATGTTGTCGGCACCCATCCACAGGGCATGGACATTATTGTCATCATCTATAGCAACTTGAGCCTCTTCAGCATTCCAGGTATTGGCAGTTCCGCTCTCAGAAGTTGGCAGAGGATGTTCAGTCCAGGTGAAGCCGCCATTCGTACTTCGATAAATCGAATATCCTTCGCCAGAACAACCTATGTTTCCGCGATAGAAGTTGCCGTCAGGCCCCCCTTCAAGATGGGCGGTCAAGCCTCCGCTGCCACAGGTGAGCGGTGCTCCAGAGACTTCTGGCGACCATGTATTCCCACCATCGAATGAAGTTGAGCATAGTGGATGGGGGGCGTTTCCATTGATGCAGAAGACCCATGTGGTATCATGCAGAGCTGCGGGATATGGTGCCGAGGTTATGGTCTGATGGTCTTGAACCGAATACACCGATGTGGCCACTGTTGGTGGAGTGTACGAGCCCCCTTCATCATCTGACCATTCCACTGTCATTCCCAGAAGTGCGTGCATATCGAATTTCATGATGCGATCTGTCCACTTGTCGACATAGATGTAAGGGTCGTTGCTGTTCGCAACTGGAAGCAACGGATCATAGGTGTTGATACACGAGTAATCTGATAGATTCTGCATCTCTATGAGGCCACTGCACTGAACTACAGCAGTCGAACCAGCAGGTCCATTGCCCCAACTTGAGATGTAGAGATTATCGGCTGAGGTGATTCCAATCGTTGGCTCAAATGTGGTCATTCCGATGCCGAAATATGAACCCTGAGTGAAGTATGGGGTATTGTTCTCGGTAAAGTTGGCGGTAATGTTGGCTGCTGCGAGTGCGCTTTCATTGGTCGCATCGATGCGGCCTGAGAAATGATACCATGTGCCCACAGGAATTCCATGCTCGAATTCAAAGGTACCTCCTTCTACAAATTCCTCAGCCTCGTATGTACCATGATAGCACCCAGAAAGGAGGCTCATCATCATGACCAGAGTCAGGAGTGCTGCCTTCAGGCTGCGTTTGGCCATACAGTTGCGTCGCTGCTGTCCGCTTCAATCTTGTCGGGTCTGGCTTTTGTACAAACGAATCGTTTGTCAACCATTCTTGCAGCCATGAGTCCTGAGATTCCCATGAGTCCGATAGGGCCGATCCAAGGTATGGATGCCAAAGCAGCGATGCCTCCAAAGAACCCAATACTTACACTGGCCCGCTGGGTGAGTGAAGCCTTACCCTCACCTTTCAGGTACCATCGGAAACCCCTTCTCCATAAGCCAGCAAGGAGCATGAGGGAGAC
>CALCOQ010000310.1 GCA_937897005.1 uncultured euryarchaeote | reverse complement strand
AACTTCTATGATCGAGATGGGTGTGAGATCGAGACGGGGACCTATCGAATGATTGTCGATGTGGTGGAATTCGATGTCAGAGGATATTCTGAATTTGATTTCATCAGCAATGGAGATTCAACCGATTGTGGAGATGAGATGAACATGGATGTCAGCATTGATTCAATCTCAGAGACAGGTGAAAATTCCATTGGATTTGAAGTGACCCTCCAAAGTTTGGATGTAAACGACCTCCGCTGGTCTCAACCATGCCGTCTAACGGTCAATCTTTATGATGAAAGTACAGGATGGCCAGTTTCACAATTAATTCAATCATGTGGTGAAGATGCTGGCTCTCGAATCCGCTTGAATTCACAACAAACGATAACCCTTGATGAGTTGTTCTTGGATATGACAGCGATGGATCAAACAGCATTGAACGACGGCCGCTACAGGATTGAAGTGAGTACCAACTCCTGGCCATCGAGCAGTGGCGAGGTGGTCATCGATTGGCCATTATCCGTTGAAGAGGTGGTCGATGATGTTCCAGATGAAGAAATTGAGGAAGAGAGTCCTGAAGAGTTGAAGGGAACGATTGTGCATGGGCAATGGCAGTATGTAACCACCGAGGTAGGCGGTTGCTGGTTGTTCACAGATTTCCTGGGTAGAGAGAGCGTTCTGGCTGATTCTACCGCTGTCGGTCTACAATGGCAACCTGAAGTAGTGAACGCTGGAAATTACAGCATGGTACTCATCGAAGAAAGCCACCCAAGTTGTTCACAATACCAGACCTCATTCATCTTACTTGAGATAGTCGATGAATATACTATTCAATCCGAGGTCTCGGAATCTATTGAACAAGCGCCTGAGGAGAATTTGAACGGTGTCGTCGAAGAGTATGGGGGAACAGTGCTTACCGGTATTGCTGCAGTCAGCATAACTGCAATGCTTATCGCTTTCATCACCACACACGAAGGAATACGTTTACCACTGACCGGTATCGGTCTCAGTCTGATGGGATTGATTGGACGCACCCACGAAACCAATGATGGTAAGTTCCAACGTGGACGCCTGATGGGTTATTTGACTGCAAATCCGGGCTGCCACTTCCGCGCCTTGCTCGGCGCATTACAGATGAGTAACGGGCAATTGACGCATCACATCAAGGTCTTGGAGGATGAGGAAAGAATCTGGAGAAGACCTGATGGAAGATTGATGCGTTTCTATCCATCCACCATCTCGATGGCCACCCCTGAAGATGAGTTACCTATTCCTCCTCTGTCTCCCGACCCGAACAGCCTACAGGGCAAGATTCTGAAACTTTTGGATGGTGATGGCCAGATGGGGGCCTATCCCACTCAGGCTGACCTTGCCATACGCTTGGAGAAGAGTCAGCAACTGGTCAGCCACCATCTCAGGACATTGCAGAAATTCGGCCTTGTGGAGAAAAAGAAGTTCGGTGTTCGCAACCGCTACAAGTTGACAAGAGAAGCCCTTTTCCTTCTCGAATCAAACGACCTGTGAGCATGAATCAGATGCACAACAGTTGAAGGGGTGCTGTTGCTCTCCTGAGTAGTATTCATATCAACACCGATTGTCGCCGCATCATCATGGATTACCTACCAGAGGTATCGGAGCCGCATTGGCAGAAGCGGTGGGATGAGGCTGAGATATTCAACTCACAAGCTGAACCGGAAGAGCCCAAGTTCTACTGTCTAGAGATGTATCCATATCCAAGTGGCAAGATGCACATGGGACATGTACGGAATTACAGCATAGGTGACGCGGTCGCACGTTTCAAGCGTGCAATGGGATTCAATGTCATCTATCCCATAGGTTTCGATTCATTCGGAATGCCGGCTGAGAACGCCGCTATCGCTGAAGGTGGTCATCCTCGAGATATCACTGAACGAAACATGACCAGCATCACTTCTCAGATCAAACGCATGGGTTTCTCATATGATTGGAAGCGTCAAGTCAAGAGTCACGACCCGGGATATTATAGATGGAATCAATGGGCTTTCCTCAAATTCCTCGAAAAGGGGCTTGCATACCGAGAGCATGCACCAGTGAACTGGTGTACTGACTGTGTGACAGTTCTTGCAAATGAGCAGGTCAAGAACGGGAGATGCTGGCGTTGTGGCTCTGAAGTAATGCAGAAAGACATGTCACAATGGTTCCTTAGAATAACCGATTATGCAGAGGAGCTTCTATCAGGATTGGAAGAGATAGACTTCCCTGAGAATGTCAAACTGCTGCAGCAGGATTGGTTGGGACGTTCCGAAGGAGCAGAGATAGTGTTCGGTGTGGAGGACATGCCTGATGAAGAGATTCGAGTCTTCACAACTCGTCCTGATACCTTGTTTGGAGCAACATTCGTGACTCTTGCCCCTGAACACCCACTCTGTGAAACTCTGGCTTCAGGCGGAGAGTATGAGGCTCGATGGAAGGAGCTCAGAGATGAAGTTGTGCGGATGAGTGATTTCGATCGTGAGAAGGTACTCAAGGAGAAGAAAGGTGTCTTCCTTGGAAAATATGCAATCCACCCATTGACTGGAGGTAAGGTGCCCATATGGGCAGGTAATTTCGTCATCGCATCATATGGAACAGGAGCAGTGATGGCTGTTCCAGCACACGATGAACGTGATTTCGAGTTCGCTAAGAGATATGACATTCCCATCAAGAAAGTCCTTCTCGCATCTGAGGATGAGGACCCTGATGAGGAATTGAAGGCTGCATTCACTGGACTTGGGTGGATGGTCAACTCCGGAAGAGAAGGTTTCGATGGAACATATGGTGAAGTTGCAATACGTGCCATCATCGATGCCTTGGAAAACGAAGACAATGGCAAGGGGACCATACAGTGGAAGTTGCGTCCGTGGTTGATCTCCCGTCAAAGATACTGGGGGACGCCAATTCCAATCATCCACTGTTCTGATTGTGGCCCTGTTCCAGTCCCAGAGGAACAATTGCCGGTTGAACTACCCGATGATGTCTCATTCAGTGGACACGGGAATCCATTGGAGACTTCCTCGACTTTCTGTGAAGTAGACTGCCCTTCTTGTGGGAAGAATGCTCGAAGAGAGACGGACACCATGGATACCTTCGTGGATTCCTCATGGTACTTCATGCGTTTTGCTGACGCACTTAATGATGCAGAATGCTTCTCCAAGGACATTGCGGATTATTGGATGAATGTTGATTTCTATTGTGGTGGAATCGAACACGCTCAGATGCATCTCATCTATGCGCGTTTCTGGACCAAGGCACTGAGGGACCTCGGGTTGTTGTCTGCGAATGAGCCGTTCCAAACATTGTTGTGTCAAGGAATGGTCAATGCACCCGCTCCATGGTGTGATTCATGCTCGGTCACTCTGAATGTGGAACACTGTGATGCTCCTTGCCCTCATTGTGGAAGTGAACTTATTGAACGTAGTGCCAAAATGAGCAAGAGTCTAGGAAATACCGTGAGCCCTGAAGACATGATTGCCAGATTTGGGGCTGATTCCGTTCGATTGTTCATTCTCTTTGCTGCTCAACCAACCGCCGGCATGGATTGGTCTGATACTGCTGTTGAAGCAAATCATAGGCAGGTCTGTCAATTGCATGATATCCTCTCTTCGGTACTGGCTTGGGATGGAGGGGTATCTATCATGGATGATTGGATGCGGGCTCGGCTCAAACAACGCTACCACGAATGGACCCGAGCGATGGGAATCTATGACTTGAGGCGAGCGGTGGAGATCTCACATTACGACCTGATCAAGGACCTGAACTGGTACCAGCGCCGAGGCGGGAGCAATCCTGAGGTCGGGCGATGGTTGTTGGGCCATTGGAGCCACATGTTACAACTCGCTACACCTCACCTTGCCGAGGAATGGTGGCAACAATTGGGCAACGATGACCTCCTTGCAGGGCGTATCCACGAAGGTATGGATAACATGACTGTTCAGGATGAGAATTCCATCGATTCCGAGACCTTCCTACGAATGGTTCTCGATGATGCAAGAGAAAGGAAACAACTTGCAATGCGCCACCTTGAATTCCCTCCTGCCAGATTGGTTCTGCAGACCGCAGATGATTGGAAAGTCGACCTCGCAGTCTCTGGTATCCGCTTCCAACAGGATGGTGGTGACATCAAACAATTCCAGAAAGTCATCGAAGCCAAGCCATATGCACAGGAAGGTGAGATGCGCGGACAGGTCATCACCCTGTGGCGTAAGAAAATGATGCCGATGGTGTTCAAGTGGTCTCCATTGCACAAGGGTCTGTTGCTGAACGGAATCGATGAGGCTGCTGTCATCAATTCAGCCAAGGAATTCATCTCAGAGGAATTAGAGGTCAAATTAGTCGAATGCTGGCAGGCTGGAGGCGGTGAAGATGTAGGTGGCAAGGCAGGAGCTGCTTTTCCTCTCAAGCCTTCTCTTCTGTACGATTGATTCAATTGAAAGGAATGATGAAATATCATCATCCACTGACGGTTCCATGCATATTGCCTCCAAAGTCTTACTTGGAATTGGTGTCATCATCACAGGTATTGGAATCGTGATGTTCGCCATGGGTGCTGATAAGTTCAGTGAATTAGAGGATTGGAAGCCCACGTTCTCACTTGAGAACAGCACTTCGGGAAACATCACGATCATCGATCTAGATGGTGAAGGTGAACTCGGCTATACATTCTATATGAAAGGAAATTATGTTGATGAAGATGAAAATGGTAGATACGATGCATGTGAGAATGCAAATATCACTGTCTCTCATGATGGACAGACAAATACTCTGTTCTCAGGCAGCATCGCTGAAGCCAATGAATCCGAGAATAAATACTACGAAGAGGTAGGTGAGGGATTCAGCGGATGCAGCATTGGCAAGGAAGGTGAAGACAGTTCACTTGATAATGGATTAATCAAGATAGGTCGGGCTTGTTATGGTTGCATGAATGGAACCTCCAACATTACTTCCAATGTTCCTGTTTGGGTCACCTATGATGACCAGAACATCGGCGAAGTGGTTGAAGATGTAGTTGAAGGTGGCTTGGGTATTCTAGGTGGAATAGGTGGATTATGCTGCGGGATAATCTTCCTGATCATCGGCGGAATTCTCGCTATCACACTAAAGGACAAGGAGGAATTGACGATGGGCATGAGTATGGATGGAACAGGAGCGGTCATGGTGACTCAGATGCCAGGACAAGAAATTCCAACTCTAGGGGCCCAACAAACACAGCCAGTGCAAGAAAGTGGACCATCCATCACCCCTGATCAAGAGTGATTCCAACGGGGGGTGCTAGACCCTTGTGCGTCTATACTACGGTACCTTATACAATACCGTCGTTTCAAAGGGGGGCCCTTTGAAAATCATCATTCGCAGATCAAGTGAAATCCAACTATTCTCGCTTAGAAAGATTCACATTGATTTGCTGAAGTATGTCTCTGATTTCAATAAGTACGTCATTGGACTGCGTATCTTGGGCACCTGTACCCTGAGGGCTAGATATTT
>CALCOQ010000309.1 GCA_937897005.1 uncultured euryarchaeote | reverse complement strand
TGGCGACCTTTTTCCAGTTATTTCCATGGCCAGTCTTCCGCTTGAGCAAGACAGTTGGATTGATCGATGAATCAACAATATATCCAAGTTCGGCCAATACTTGTGCCATCCAGGGTGCGATATATCCTGCAGGAGCCCTGAACCACGGCCGCCATGCAGTGCCAGAGAAATCCCTGAGACGCTTTGTTGCTACCTTGAGTTCTGAAGTGAACCCTTCAACATCCTTTGGCCATGCCGCCCAAGAGCGATGAGTATTACCATGTGAGGCAATTCTCAACCTACCTGTTTCCAACATCGGTTGCAGCCAATTTCTGAAATCAACCGAGTCCAGTTGATCAGCTATGAGGAAGAGAGTCGCCTCTCCACCTTCAGAGAACCATCTACTGAACCCCTCCATCCCAATCTTCAATTCAGGGCTGGGGCCAGTCCCGTCGCAATCCACGGGTAGTGAGTGTCGGCTTCTAGTGGGATGGCCTTGATGTCGTGGGAGATGACGAATATCGTCACTATCTACCGTCAGCCACAGTCTTTGCTCACTCAGTTTCATCCACTCCATCATCACGAGGCAAAGGGATGACGTGAATATGATGGAGAACAGTTCTGTTGTCAATATCGATAGGATGGAGGTCTGGACTGACTGCTACTCCACCCCATTTTCTGCAGATAGCATGGCTGGTCGATAATCCCGCCTCATTGTGCGGATGTACGGTGACCTCTATCAATAACTCATCATCTTTGGAGATCAACCATTCAAATATTTCCGAGACCGCCCGAAATGCAATACCCCTGCGTCTGTATTGGGGCCTAACCCAATAGCCGAGATTCCAGTCAGTTTCTTTCAGAACCAATTCATCTCCTAAGCCAACCATGCCCACGAAACCATCTGATTCATTCTTCTCATGAATGCTCCAGAAATGAATTCTGCCTGTATTGCTGTGAATCTCAAGTTCAAAGAGGAAATCTGACATCTGAAGAGAAACATCCTCTTCGCATTTCAACCATGGTAATGCAGATATTGCACCCTCAGGGTCTTCCTGATAGGCTTCAACCACCGATTTCAACAAGCGGCGATGCACCGGTCGGAGGATGAAATCAGAGCCCAGACGCAAAGACGGTGTCGCCCGAGTAATCATCATGATTGCAGGAGAGCGGCCGCTGCTGTTGAAACATTGGGGTCATCGGGATGGGTTTTCTGAGCGACTAGAATCATGGCTTTCATCTGTTCTCCCCTTCCAAGGCTATGCAATAATGCGCCAATATGGTGCAGGGCATCAAATCTATTCCCAAGATGGGGCCCCAACCTATCCAGTACCACTCCAGCAGCCTGACGTTCTCCCTTTCGGGCTGCTTCCATGGCTTCGATGATGTCCCTTCTGAGAACTCTATCATCCCATGGCTCTGATTGTGGCCATGGCCAGATATTGTTGCTGTTCAATACCGCGTGCGAGGTTGGAATTGCATTGGCTGGAGCAGGAGTCGAGGTGGTGGCTACCAACGTTTCTGGTGCCGGGGGGGATGTCGCCCCATTGATCGCCGCGGGTATGGAGGAAACGATTGCTGGGGGTGGTACAACAGCAGGTGGTGGCGCCACGGCAGGCGGCGGCACAACGGTAGGTGGCGATACCGCGACCGGCGTCGGCGGAGTATCGACCTGAACCTGAACGCTCTCTTCTCTTCGAGTAGAATATGGCTTTGCAGCAGCGATTATCGCATCCAGATCGTCATCGATTTCATCATCAGATGACAACAGGCCATCGATGGAAGGTATTGGTGGCGGAACGAGTGCAGGTGTTTGAGCAGGAACTGGTGGTGGGGCAAGTGAGGGTGCTTGAGCAGGTGGCGGAGGTGCAACGTTTGCAGATTCTGGAGGTGAAACAGGAACTTGAGGTGCAACGTTTGTCGGTGCAGGAACAGGTTCAGTATTTTCAACGACAACCTCAGCCTTTGAGATTACTGGAGAACTTGTAGGAGTCAATGCATCCTTGATCGATTCCGAATCTTGCTCGTCACCCACGGTACTATCCATTATTTCAGCGAAACTAGGGCCTCCTTGAGACATAATGATGACTTCATCATCTCCCACTGTTTCGTATTCGTTGACTTCCACAGTCATTTCATCCATGGTGATGACAGAAACAGAATAATCCTCTTCGTTTCCGGGCATCACTTCTTTAATCAGTTCACCCCACAGGGTGTCTTTGTCATCTTCTAATCGAGATGTACTTTGATGCATGGCTTTGACATCTAATTCGTAGTAACATTGGTGGCACGCAGTTGCGTCTGAAGGGTTTTCAGTCTCACAGAAAGGACACGCTCGATTCGAGGAACGGCGCCAACCTCCGCCAGTCTTCTTGCGCTTACCCCACATGTGCCTACCAATTTTGGGGGCTTGACAATATGGTATAAGACTCACCGCGCATTGTATATTCAGTACTTCATTGAATAAGCGAGCAGGAAATATCCTTGTCCTACATTCTTTCCGAGGTGCCATGAGCAAGGGGAATGTTCGTAGGATGGGCCCGGGAAAACCCCATCGCGACAGCCTTCCTGAGAATCAGATACACTGGCGTCGTAGTCAGGATCATCTCAAACTGTTCAGCACATTGACGCTCTGGGAGTTGGAAGATGAGATGGAGATGATGGAAGAACGTTGGAATTCCTGGAGCAATAAACGATTGGCGGCTGCCGGAGTCTCCCTTTTCAACCTCAATGGGAGGATGAATGGGCGTTTCTTCGGTGACCCCATCATTGCTTTCACGAGCGATTCTGAAGGAGGATTGCCGTGGCATGGATTCAGCCATGGAGATATTGTCATTCTCAGTCGTTCAAACCCGTCGGAGAAACAAGGTATGGAAGGGATTGTGCTTGACAGGAATCGCAAGCGGCTGCGAATCGTCTTCAAAGATAGACCAGAGGACTTACGAAAGGGTAGGTGGAGGCTGGACAAGGGAGCCAACAGAGTTGCTCATGACCGAATGCAGATGGCACTGAATTCCTTTCATGATGAAGAGGAAGATATGGGCACACCCTTGCGAGATCTGTTGTTGGCCAGCGTCCATGATATGGAGGCCTCTTCTTCTCAACTACCCGAGGTAGGAGGACTCAAACGAATCATCAGTAGAATCGATGTTTCCGATCTGCCATTGAATGAAACTCAGATGAAAGCTGTGGAGAATTCGTTGCGTAGTAGATTAACAGTGATACAAGGCCCTCCGGGAACTGGGAAAACACATACTGCAGTGCAACTGGTTCGAGCGTGGGCGCGCTATGAGATGGGGCCAGCAATGGTTTGTGCAGAATCAAATGTCGCAGTGGACAATCTCCTTGAGGGTTTACTGGAATGTGGAGTCAATGCGGTCCGTATCGGTCAACCTGTCAAGGTGCGAGAGAGTCTGAGGTCGGCAACCATCGATGCATTGGTCGCCGACCATCCGGATCAAGAGAAGATTCGTTTGGAGAAGGAGACTCTTGAAGAGATTCAATCTGAACTCAAGAATCTGCGGGGCAAGGAGAAGGGGCTGGCACATCGAGATATCAACAAAGGTTGGAAGGAGGTCAAACGTCTTGAGAAGAAAATGGCAGCAGATATCCTTGACCGTGCTCAAGTGGTATGTTCAACCTGTATTGGGGCAGGACACGATATCCTTGCCAAGCGCAGGTTCCCATTCGTGTTGATCGATGAAGCGACCCAAGCGAGTGAGCCTTCGACTCTGGTTCCATTGGTTCGTGGAGCAAGACAAGTCATTCTGGTAGGGGATCACAAGCAATTGCCACCGACGGTGATATCCAGACGTGCAGAGGATGGTGGCTTGAGCAGGAGTCTGTTCGAGAGACTCATCGACTCAGGCGTTCCTGCGCACATGCTTGAGATTCAATATCGAATGCATCCAACCATCCGAGATTTTCCTAGTGGTAGATTCTATGATGGCAGGCTGGAAGATGGTGCCGATGCGTTGTCCAGAACCGCTCCAGCAGGAGTGTCATGGCCCGATTGGGATAATCCAGTTGCGTTCATTCCTGTTGAAGGTGCAGAGATTGCCGATGAGATGGGTTCCAGTAGGTCGAATATGGATGAGGCAGCAATCGTTGTGCAGATGGTGACGCAGATATTGGAAGCCATGGAATTGAGCACTGCGGATATAGGTGTCATCTCTCCATACGCTGGACAGGTCAGACTTCTCAACAGCCTGTTTGAACAATCAGGAGGGACTTCCGAGGGTGGACGTTTCCATGGATTGGAGGTGAAGACGGTTGATGGTTTCCAAGGAAGGGAGAAGGAACTCATCATCATCTCCACTGTCAGGTCCAATGAACAAGGAACAGTAGGATTCCTGAAGGATAAGAGGAGACTCAATGTTGCCATGACTCGAGCAAAGAGAGGGCTGTTGGTCATTGGCGACTCCAAGACTCTCCGCCACGACCCCTCGTGGGCCTCATGGTTGGATTGGGTTGAAGAGAAGGGTCTCATGGCTTGGCATCTGAAGTCTTGAGGGTAGTCTTCACAAATGGGCGCCCTCCCCCCGTGAACATGGTTGACGCTGCGGTTAGTCTGCACGACGGTAACCCTGCCCGTCAACTGGTTGCAGAGGGGGCGCCGGAGGGGGTGCTTCTCGCTCCTTCATGGAAGAGGATGGCCGCATATCTACTCGATGTCATCTTCATCATGGGAGTATTGACACTCTTCACCCAAGGCACCTTCATCGTATGGCTGTACAGCCTTCAAGGCCTGAAGGAAGCGCCTCATATCGTAATTTTCCATTGGCTGGTCCTATTCACGGTTCATTGGCTCTACTTCAAGTATACAGGATTGTGGATGGCGAGGTCGTTGGGACAGAGATGGTTCGGTATCGCCTTGGTTCATGACGATGCTTCACCTCTTGGTCCACAACATTGGGGGGCTAGAGCCTGGTCGAAAACACGCTATGCGATTCCAATCATTGGCCAGTTGTGGTGGGGATTTCGGGATTACCTTCGGATACGCGATGACCAGCATCACCGTTCAATGATAGATGAGAGAAATGGAACAGTTGCAGCAGTAGCATGGTCATTGCCTCCATCGACCAGAGCGATGATTCGATAAATCTTCATCACAGCCATTTCGAGGTATGAAATTCACCCGTGATGGCACAAGCCCCAAAAAGGGTTCATCATGCGTTCTGATATGGGGGGGCGACGATGGCCGAAGAACTGACAGTCCGAAGTGGTGCATTGATTGCCACAGTCATTTCTGTGAAGATGGAGATAGATGATGATGACCGCGACGTCATCGAAGCTGAGATCGAGGTCTCCAATGAAGCAGGAATCCCCATGGGTCAATTAGAACCAGTGGTGGAGACCACAGAAGGCTCAACTTTTCATTCACTCGACCCAATATCCAGTATCGGTCCGGGCCTTTCCAGACTGTTCATCTTCAATTTTTCTTTACCTGGTGGAGAATGGACATTCAAACTATGGCATGAAACCGCAGGCGGAAGAAAGTCCCTCGACCTTGGGCCATATCATTCGGAATACGAATTGAAGAAGAAAGAAATCGGACGACAGCCGAAAACTTCGATGGGAGAAGGCTTGTTCGGTGGAGCCTTCAACATGGGAATGGATGATTTTGGAAATATCAGCGAGCGTGGTTTCATCGATTCAACCAATATCGAACTGGTTGAATATGAGGCTGAACACGACGCCGGTGGTGGAACCAAGATCAATGTTTCAAGTGCAGAGGAAGGAAGTCTCTCCAATCTCTCGACTGTAGCAGAAGAACCAACTTCCAGTTCCTTGACCGATTTCCCCCCCGCTCAACCATCTCCAATGAACCAGGCTTTGAGCGCCATCACCAGTGCTCCTTCAAGCCCACCGAGTGGGGCTCCATCCGGGCCGCCAACTCCACCTGCTGGGCCACCGACTCCACCCGCAGCTCCTCCTGAAGAGGCTCCATCGAGCGCACCATCGGGCCCACCAAGCGAGGCTCCATCCGGCCCTCCATCGAGCGCACCATCGGGCCCACCATCGGGTCCACCGAGCGAGGCTCCATCCGGCCCTCCTGATGGCCCACCAACAGGCGCACCATCGGGTCCACCGAGCGAGGCTCCATCCGGCCCTCCTG
>CALCOQ010000308.1 GCA_937897005.1 uncultured euryarchaeote | reverse complement strand
TTGTACATCTCAGATCTGGAATGGCTACGTCAGCAACCGATTCTATGAGGCATCGGCATGATGAGCCCTCAACTCGGTGGTATGGAAGAAATCCTGGTGCCTGAGAAGCCTTCGCCTTGGTGGCATTGGGGGCCAGCCATTGGAATCGTACTGTTGTCGATATTGACGGTAATGGGCTCAGCGCTAGCAGCAATTTTTCCCTATGATAGTTTCATGAATCACTATCCTGAACCGCATCAACCAGGTCCATATCCAGAGAATGGGAGTGCAGAAGAACAGTCTGAATGGAATCGAAGCGACGAAGAGTACGAAGGTTGGAACCTGACCAGAAACATCTTCGATTCCATAGAAGATTCTGGAATACAAGAAAAGCAGATGTGGGTTAGCACTCTATCTGTAGTTGCCTCGATTCCGGTCATCATCATGCTGTTGTCTCGACATCGTTGGTCATTCCATGCAGCAACCATATGGATACTGTTCAAATCTATTCTTGAGTCATTTTTGGCAATGCAGATTCAATACATGATGGATGACATCTTCAACATGTTTCCTGATCATACGGAATTACCTCCAACCTGGATATATTCTCTGTCAGGAATATTCCAGGTCATCTGCTGTAACTTGACACTGTTGGCAGTGACGGTGGTGTGCTCGATGAGGACCGCTGATGATGAAATGGTTCCTCCGAGTGGATTTCATCTTCCAGACAATACGGAGACAACTTGAAGAAGTTCTTCAATGCGCTCAATCTCATGCAACCAGATGGACAAGTACAGCCACAGCAGATTCAGATACTCATGTCAAACACTGAAACAATTCCAGGAAGAACCATTGGTCAATCATTAGGTGTGGTCACCGGTTCCACTGTGAGAGCGAAACACATCGGCAAGGATATCCTCGCTGGGTTGAAGAACATCGTCGGTGGGGAATTGAAAGGATATACTGAACTGCTGCAGGAAGCCAGAGCACAGGCCCTGCAAAGAATGGTTGCTGATGCGGCCAAGCGCGGTGCTAATGCCGTGGTCAATGTCCGTTTCGCCACTTCCAGTGTTGCTGGTGGTGCTGCTGAATTATTCGCCTATGGTACCGCAGTCGTTCTCCAATGAGGTGATTGAATGAATGAAGAGACATGGGGACTCATTTTCAGCATCGGACTTCCGATGTTGTTTGCATTCGGTCCTTTCCTCTTCAGTTGGATATTCGGCAATTGGTATCAAAATAGCAAACAGAAAGAATTGGTCGAAAGGGAAGCAGCATTCGGAGCAGACCCTTTGAGTACTCTTCGTACCGCTTCTGGAGAAGTCAAGGAATCTGGACTATTGATCTCCAACATCACGATGTCGATAAGTTGGTGGCAAGGAATGATTGGGGGCATCCATTCGATATTCGGTGGAACCATCACAGTATGGGACAAAGTACTTTCATGGGGTAGACAAGAAGTGATGCAGCGTCTGAGAGAGAAGTGTCGTGAACTGGGTTATGATGATGTCATCAACATGAGACTTGAGACATCTGAGATAGCTGGCTCCAAGGGTAAGACGAGGGCTTTGGAGTTAGTCGCATACGGGACTGGTGTCAAATATTGACACGAACAGTCATTCTACACTCTCAGTGATGGAACTCTTGATGAAATCTGCAGCATACTCAGCGTGCCTGGAGAAAGAGAACTGCGAGTTGATGACTTTGCGAATGATTCCCGCTGGGTCGACCACGAATGTCACCCGCCCCGGGATGAACCAAAGCGTCTTACGAATCCCAAGGGCTTTGCGAAGTACTCCCCCCTTATCACTCAGTAAAGTGAATGGTAGTTGATTGCTTGAAACGAACTGCTGATGAGATTTTATTGAATTGGAGGAGATCCCCAAGACCTTCACTCCCAACTCCACGAATACTGGATGTTTGTCCCTGAATGCACACGATTGAGCGGTGCAACCTGTGGTACCATCTCTAGGATAGAAATAGAGTACCGCCCATGAACCATTGAGGAGAGCCAAAGAATATCTTTCTCCATCGGTTGACTCAAGGTCAAATTCAGGGAATGGCTCACCCACTCTCTTTTCTGGTTTCTTGGAAGCCATCTTGTCACCCTTTCATCCAGTGCCAATACATCATGTGGAAGTGGTGGACTCCAACTTCCATCTGTGGAGAGAAGCGGCCACGTGAATATGACTCTGAACGAATCCCACGTTGTACTGATTCCACTACATGACGGTCTTCAGATTCCACCTTGTCAAGTTCCCCTCCTGCTCCTGTCATCTTTGATTCATCTAGAACATATCCGCGATATATGACCCTGCACTTCTCGTCTCCTTCGGGAATCACGATATTGACCGACAATCCCCACGGATAGATGTTCAACATCGTATTAGGAAACAACCACCAATACCATGCGGCTGTTCCATCCTCGAAAGCAGGCTTGTCATCCCGTGCCATCGCTACCTGAAGCACCGCTCCATCCAAGGCCTCGGTAGAGTAGGAATCCC
>CALCOQ010000307.1 GCA_937897005.1 uncultured euryarchaeote | reverse complement strand
TCCACCCCAGAGCAATGTGAAGAGAGCAGCGGTGATCAGGCTGGCAAGAATACCTCCTGCAACTCCTTGCCATATCCATTTCTTGAGTTCGTTTCGTTCACTCTTGACCAACCAAGTCAGGAGAACTCCGATGACCAGTGCGGCTTCCACGGCTTCTCTGAAGCCGATGAGGCTGCCAACCCATAGGTCAGAACCGGTGGACATAGGACGCTCGGAACTGACAGATATCTATAATCTTTAGGGCGCCCTAAACTCTTGTGAAACGCTGTACTGAAAGGCAACATGGAGAGATTGACCATTTGCGATAATAGATTTTTAGGGCGCCCTAAACCTATCCGTGACTTTCCAACCATTCGATGACAACATCTTCTGCCCAGACATCATGGCTGTCATCCAGCCCAGGTCTGATAACTGTCAGCATCGTTGCTTCCCCCCCCCAGCCAACTTCAAAGACGGTCAATACGTCTGCCTTGAGAGTGATCAGTGGAAGGTTGATGTCCATCACTATCTGTTGTCTAGTGACACTCATTTCTCGATCGATGTCACCTCGTTTGTAGTGATGCGTGGATTCACTGTCGATATCGACCAGTTCGAACAGATCAGAATTGATGTTTACCGAGGATTTCTTATTGAGAGCTTCGATGCTGGCATGTAATCGATCTTTATCGGCTCCAGTCGTTGCGATCAACAACTTGATGGCGGTTTCACCGCCAATCGGGTTCAACGCCCAAGGAGTGCGGGCAGTGGTCACAGAAACAGCTGCCAGGTCAGGCTCAGTCAATATCCAAACATGCTGTTCAGACTCAGGATAGAATGCCGCGTTCGGATTCTCGGTCAACAATGGTTCGCCCCATGATTCTGGAGCATGAGGTACGGTGGATGGAATGAATCCCCCCAACAGGATACCTACCACTCCTAGGCTGGCAAAGATGATTCGATGCTTGTTGGAGCCATCTTCAAACTCGATTGATTGCAAGGCCACCATGACCACCAACAAGGGAATGATCGGACCCCAAGGAATCAACCATGTTCCAATGAACAAGAGGGTGCTGAAGATACTGAGCCATTTCTTACCCAATAACTCAGTGGTTGACTTCAACCCGTTTTCATGTTGGCGAGTGAAATACCATGCGATTCCAATTATCAATGGCAACGGCAAAAGCCATGCCAAGAGGGTGAACAGCAGGTTCATTGCCACTCTGGGAGCACCTCAAGGGAAAAGGAGAACCCTCTTACAGAACTTTTCAACGTTGTTTTTGAGTTCAGTTCCGGAATCCGAAGTTGATTCCATCCAGCACTTCCTTTGATGGTCGCATCTGTTCATCTGTCAGGTCAGCAAGTGGGGTGGATACAAGATTCTGGTCTTCGGCAGCGGTTGGTTTGTCGGCATTGAAGTAGAGCAGTCCAGTCACATGCTTCTTTTTACTTTCTGCTCCATGCAGTGCGGCCAGAGCAGCGACAGCGTCGCTTGGGTCGTGTTCTTCACTGATGGTCTCCAGTCTTACAATCGAGCCATCATGCAATTCGATGTCTCGATAGGCGCCGGCTGGCACTTCAATCTCCTCAACTGGGCTGAAATGAGGAATATAGTCGACAGCGTGTAGTTCTACATCATTGTCTTTGACGTATCCGTATGAGCGCATCGATTCATCGTTGTTGTTGAAGGTCACGCAAGGAGAGATCACGTCGATCAAAGCGAAGCCTTTGTGGCTCAATGCAGCCTTCATCAAAGCAGTCAGTTGTTTCTTTGCACCGGAGAATGAACGGGCGACGAATGTGCAGCCAAGATTCACTGCAAGAGCGCAGATGTCTATTGGCTGAGTCTCATTGATGGTACCCTTCTTCTTCTTTGAGCCAATGTCTGCAGTTGCAGAATACTGGCCCTTGGTCAGTCCATATACTCCGTTGTTCTCCAGAATGTAAACCATGTCCAGATTTCGACGAATGGCGTGAATCAACTGTCCGATTCCAATACTTGCACTGTCTCCATCACCGCTGACAGCGATGAAGGTCAGGTCTTTGTTGTTCATCGCTGCTCCAGTGGTCACACTTGGCATTCTGCCGTGAACGGTGTTGAATCCATGTGATTGTCCGAGGAAATATGCTGGAGTCTTGGAGGAACAACCGATACCGCTCATCTTGGCAATCTTACGTGGGTCCAAACCATTTTCCCATGCTGCATTGACAACCACGCTGGATATCTGGTCATGGCCACATCCTG
>CALCOQ010000306.1 GCA_937897005.1 uncultured euryarchaeote | reverse complement strand
TCGGCTATCGAGGTCAAGAAGACCGAGGTTGACGCAAAGATCCAGATCACGGACCCTTCTCAACTCGCAAGTTTCTTGGAAGAAGAGGAGAATTTTTTGCGCGGATTGGTCGAGAAGATTCAGAACGCCGGAGCAAATGTCGTCATCTGCCAGAAGGGAATAGATGACCTCGCTCAGCATTACATGGCAAAGGCGGGGCTATTTGCAATCAGGCGAGCCAAGAAAAGTGACATGGAAGCATTGTCCAAGGCGACCGGAGGGCGCATCGTCACCAATCTGGATGACCTGTCATCATCTGATCTTGGGTTTGCCAACAGGGTTGAGGAAAGAAAGATTGGAGATTCAGACATGACTTTCATCACCGGATGTACAGAGGCCAAGAGTGTCTCGGTACTGCTGCGTGGTGGAACCGAGCATGTTGTCGCCGAGATACGTAGAGCCTTCGATGACGCCGTTGGTGTGGTCAGTGTGGCCTGGGAGGACGGAATGGTCCTGACAGGTGGAGGTAGTGTGATGGCTGCATTGTCTAGAGAATTACGAACCTACGCTGAAGGAATCGGCGGTAGGGAACAGATGGCTATCGAGGCTTTCGCCAGTGCTCTTGAAGTGATTCCACGGACTCTTGCTGAGAATGCAGGACTGGACCCTGTCAATACCATCATCGAGTTGCGCAAGGCTCACTCAGACGGAGATTCACATTCAGGTATCAATGTCGATGAAGGTGGCGTGAAGGACATGTTGGAAGCCAATGTGCTGGAGCCATTACGCGTTGTCGAGCAAGCCATCCAGAGTGCCACCGAGACCGCAGTCATGATTCTGCGAATTGATGACGTCATCTCAAGCAAGTCTGTTTCGATGCAGGAGATGGGCGAAGGCTTCGATATGTGACCTCGTCTTTCACTGACTGCTGGCAGCACATCGATGTATGTTGTTGTTGTCTGCATACCTTCAAAGACCGAAGCCGAGTCCCTTGTCCGTCGATACCGTAGGTATCGTCGGTGGAATCTATGGCTCAGATTGCTTCTGTGTGGATTGAGGAGGGTTGCATCACCTGCGACGCTTGTCAGGAAACCTGCCCTGAGGTATTCCATGTCACCGATGATTCTTGTTTTATCATCGCCGATGTCAGGAGTGACGGCAAGTTCGATCAAAATGAGAGTAAATCACTTTTGAAAGTCGAGTCTGGCTCTTCACTCTACGATGATATCGTAGATGCTGCCGAAGGTTGTCCTGTCGATGTCATCATTTTCACAACAGCAGGAGATGGAGATGAGCCATCCGAAGAGGCTGCCGAAGTGGTTGAGGCCTCGGTTGAAGTGGCTGCAGAGAAGAAGGTGGCAAGAGCCGTTGCTGCTAGTGGAGTGCAGCAGCCGGTCATCGAAGTGAGCCTGCGTTTGTTCCGCTATGATCCAATTCTGGCTGAGAAGGGATACGACACCTACGAGGTCAGTGTTCCCGGACATCATAGTCTGCAACAGGTCTTGATGAACATCAAGGAGACTCAGGACGGCACCCTCACTTTCAGGACCAGTGCTTCTGCGGGAAGCGACCCTCTAACAGGCCTCGAGGTCAATGGTAATCTGGTGCTCGCTGATTGTGTGCGAATGATCGACCTGCTGGATTCAGCAGGAGAATCCGCTGTTCTAACCGTGGAGCCATTATCTGGGCATCAGGTTCTCAAGGACCTGTTCGTCAGTACCAAGGCTCTGGAAGTAGCAAAAGAGAAGGCGAAACCATGGATGCGAACTCGAGATCGTCCGGGGGTGCTGAGTGCTCAAGGAAGAGCGATTGGAACGATGTCTTCGAGTGATGCTTCCAGATTGCATAAGATGAACGATATCAGTAGCGAGCATCTTCTACATTCCATGTCTGAGACGGTGCCCCACAATCGTTCTTATCTTGGTCCAGCCGTATGCAATCGACTCTGGGTCAGAGCCAATGACCCACGTACCTCCAAAGAATGCAAGCAGGACATGAATGCCGTTCTACAAGGTCCAGATGGAATCTGGGCTGAGACGGATATCGGGGTGATGGGACGTTTCGGTAGGCTAGGAAGTGTAGTTTCAAAGAACCTTAATGATTGCCGAAGTGAATTGCTGCGAGCCCATCGCTTCGCTGGAAAGTCTGGAAGGCATGTCAAATGGTTCTCAAAGACCGTGAAGTCATCAGGCACCCTCAACGAGACCATTCTCGCTGCTCAAACGATGGGTCCATTGGGCGCCATCGCAAATCTTCCAGCGACCTTGCGAATGGCGCTTGGATTCACCAGAACCGGTGGTCCACCAGTCAGGGATTGGCAGGGCTTCATCGCCCCAGGAAAGATGCCTCCACTGATCAATAAGAGCGTTCACAATCATCACGAGGTCGTAGCGATATTCAATGAATTGGACAAGAGGTTCTGAGGTGAGAAGATGGAGTTCGCATATTTTCCCGGATGTGTTGCCAAAGGTTCTTCCCGCGAGGTTGAAGATGCCATGCGCAGCGTGGTCGAGGGACTGGGAATAACTCTGGTTGAGATGCCGGGCGCTGCATGCTGTGGAGCTGGTGTGATGAAGCAAGGCAACCATCGTCTACAACTGGCGATCAATGCACGAACCTTCGCAATGGCTGAGGAACTGGAATTGGACGTCCTTACCCCATGTGCGACCTGTCAGGGTAACATGTACGAGGACCTCGCACTTCTGCTTGAGGATGAACCACTCAGGGCAGAGATCAACGATGTTCTTGAGAGGACCACAGGAATGAGATTTGAAGGGAACTTGAGAATGCGTCATCTTCTCGACGTCATGGTCGAGGATATCGGTCTCGATGTGGTTGCCTCTAAAGTGGTGAATCCTGTCGATTTTCCCATCGCAGGTTACTATGGTTCTCCAATGTTG
>CALCOQ010000305.1 GCA_937897005.1 uncultured euryarchaeote | reverse complement strand
GACCAATTGACCACCGTGGTGGATAGATTGCCCTGCAGAGCATTGGCATAACCTATGGTGACATTGATTGGATTATCGTTTGTGAGCACCCCATGCATGGTACTGTGCAACAACAGAATCTTGTGTCCGGGAGTGGCTTCGGCGCTCAACAGTTCTCGATCCCCACCAGTACTGGTCTGTCTGCGCCAAATTCCTGAACCTGCATGCTCGATTGATGAGCCTGTTTCAATATGCATGCCATGCATACCGTATGCATCTGGATCATCCGTAGAGAACGGATGTGATATCTCTGATAACCAGAAGGCATCAATGTCGGTATGGCCATTGTCTGGCCAATCAACGTCGATGATTATCGAACCATCGCTCATGTTTACTGGCCAATCGACTGCAAATGCCTTCCAGTCACCGGATTCGGCGCGCCATCCCCATCTTTGTGCACCTTGAATCCAAGTCTCTCTGTACAGGGATTGATTCGACAGGTTGCCGTCAATGGCAGGAGGAATCCAACTGGTTGGGCCTTCCCCAGCCACCGTGGTCACCACAGGTAGGAGCCAGTCTCTACCTCTTCCATCATCAACCCTGATTCCAGATTGCTTGAGGCCCGCTTCTGTGCCCATCGGTACAGAGACTGATACTGAGAGATTTCTACTGGATGCCGCAGGAATCCACATGGAAGATGATGCAGATAACCACGGATCAACAGTTGGTGAGAATCCAGTAATATCTATAGAAACGGGAGTTGGGTCAATATGTCCCGTACGGGTCTCTTCTCTGGAAATGGCAAGAAGTATTCCATCACAATCCTCCTCCCAAGGGTCTGAAATCTTGACCTCGGCCTGTGGTCCTGAATAGGTGAAGGAGGTCATCAACGAGACCTCGGACGAAGACCATTCGCCATCTTGTACGAATGAATCATTATTGCTGTCATTCCAATACAATCCATCGCCATCACTATCATTCCAGCGATACATATAGAGAAATATCCTGTTCTCATATTGACGGTTCTGGTCGCCATCAAAAGCCAATGGATGCAGGGCAGATCTGGCTCTGACCAATGTTGAGTCATTGGCGATACGTGTGTTGTTACTATCATTGTGGATGAGAATTGGAATCACAAGATCAGGACGGCTGGATTGATGACCATCCCATCCCATGCTGCTGTTCGACAACCATGAGAATTCCTCGTGAGACGTAGCCTGCCATGATTCAGCACTGAAATTCAAACGCTGAACACTACTCGTAGGATTGTGGAAAGTAAGGTTATGCACACTTGTCTGACCAGAAATCATCCAATTCGAATTAGCCGCCCGATGAGCACCATCATTCTCACCCGGCATCAGTGCTGCGGGTTCAGCCCACCAGGTGTCATTTTGACTCTGAATGGTTCTGACCGCTCGCGCTACATCGAACCATCCACCACCCTGCACCAATGGGTCCTGCGCAAGATCCCTGGCAGTTGACATCACCAGGTCTCGAATCACCTGTGAATCCGGATAGAATCCATGTTCATCGTGATATGCCTCGAAGACCAATGCCATCAATCCGGCTGCCAAAGGTGTAGCCAATGAAGTACCCCCCCATGTTGCTGTTGCTGAATTTGCATTCGTCTTCTCATTCAATGTCGTATCACCTGTGGCAGACCAACCGATGGCAACAATGTCGGGGTCCATCCTACCTTGAGAATTAGGACCTCTATTGGTCCACATCGCCATGTCCCCCCAAGTGTCTCCAATAGGCTGACCAATCTTGGATGAAGCCGCTCCTACTGACATGATTCCGGCTGCTCCACCAGGTGAAGCAACCGTTCCATAACCATGCCCACCGTTACCCAATGCAACCATGTAGGTGGTATTCCGTGAATGGACTCTTGTCAACCAATCCAGATATAGGGAGGAAAAATCAGAGCCGGCGTCAATCGTGCTTGAATATCCGAATGAGAAGGAGCCGATCTGTGCTTCATCTCCACTGTCAATGATCCCATCTGGGCCTTCCGCAACGAATCTCCAAGCATCATATGGCGAGCCGCCATTGTAGTAATTGGCGACTGCTATGATACTAGCATTTGGAGCCATTCCCTGCACCTTACCATCACTGACAATGGCCTGGGCAGCGACTGCACTGGCGCAGAGTGTGCCATGATTACCAGCCGGCCCACTACCTTCGTTGAGCATGAAGGCCACAAGGTCTCCATTCCCGGGAATCCTGTCTGCATATCCCTTGCGAGCTGCAAGTGTAGGGGCGTACTGCAGCGAGGTGTTACCATCGGCGATGAAATATATCATCCCTGCACTGCGGTCCCATAATCCATCATCATTCAGATCAAGTCCAGCAGTCTCATTTCCTCTCGACATTGGAATCTCATCGCTGAACGAATCATCACCGTCGAGGTCTACATAGACGGTGTCGTAGACATAGGCAGTAGTGGTATCCACCAACAGAACAGGGACATCATCACCGACTCGAGATTGGAGGTTACCATCTGGATGCTCCCCGAGGCGATAGATTCCTGAAATGCTGGTGATGTTTGAGATGTTGAGTCCAGAATCATCGAGAACATCGTCTGAATCAGAATCTCCATCCTGGGTTGAGGTATCTGCGAACCAAGAATTCTGCTCTGCCGGATAAGTCTCACCATCGACAAGCCAATCATTCAACGAACGAGGATCATGGGCGATTGGCCAACCATCCCAAGGGCTACTGGGGTCACTCACCCTTGCTTGGGTGCCATTCAAATCAGGATGAGCGAAATCCACCCCACTGTCAACAATGGCTACTTTCACACCATCTCCAGTGATGTTGTAAGACCATGCTTCGCTTGAACCATGAATCTCCTTTGCCTTGACAGTGTCGGGAAGTGGGGCCTCTTCAGATGCCGCGAATTCATACGGGTCTGCATCCGGAAGTGGTTCAGTGATTGCTCTTACTCCATGCAATGAAGCCAATTTACCAATCAACGATGTCGGCAATACAACACTACGATGGTGGACAGTTCCCTGTAGTGACTCTGGATTTGTTCTGACCAGAGTCCCATTATCATTGGATTGTTTCGTCAGCAATCCATTTCGCGATTGCCATACATGCAATGTCTGCAAGTCCTCAGTGAGTACGATGATCTCGACTTCAACATCCCCGAGCGAATACCACCACTGAAGTGGAGGGTGTATGTACGGCTCGATGAACGATGCCGAAGGACGTGTGTCATCGTGGATGACCTCGACATGTTCTCTCGTTTCTTCTACGTTCTCAATAGAGGGCATAACAGGTAGCATCATGAGGGACAGGAGTAAGGCGAGAAGACTCCTGCGCATGGCTGCACGAACAAGAAGATGTTCTTCATGGTGTGGGGCAAGGGTTTGTGAGATAATTCAAGAACCACTCGTTACTCGGACAGCCGAAAGCCCCGTAGTGTAGTGGTCCATCATCTCAGGTTTTGGTCCTGGGGACCCTGGTTCAAATCCGGGCGGGGCTATTCGAATTTAACATTGATTTCATCCATTACTGTGGTGGATGCCGTGCCATTTGCTGAAACGCCTGTTGTTGTGGAGGTTGTTGATGTTGCACCACTTGTTGGGGTTGTGCAACCTGCTGCATCATGGGTTGTTGCATCATCGGTTGCTGCATCTGTCCAACAGTAGATGCCGCTGTATCGGCCCATAACTGGTTGTAATTCTTAGCGTGAATTTGCTTCCACCATGGAATATGTATCGTTACTAAGAATACGAACCAATTGATTATCGCAAGTACTGCTGCAAGAGGTAAGAACCAATTCATGTGAAAGGAAACACTATCGTAAACTGATTCACTAGCATAATCACCCAGTAAATTAGGAATTGCAACATATAGAAAAATTACGAATATTGTAATTGGAATCAACAATCCGATCATCAAGATATTCAATTGGCAGATACTTTCCATTACCTTCTGGAGTCCGGGTATCGAAATCCCCAATAGTAGAACAAGAAATGAAATTTGTACCCAGAAAATAGCAAGGAAATAATCGTGTAGTCTGGCTTTGTTCACCATCACATCATAGATTGCTTCATTCTCTGATTCCACCTCATCCCAGGAAGTCCCTACTCCCAACTCATCCATCCGATCTACCTGCCAATATAGCGTGTCAATATCAGCAGGAGAGATGGGATGTCCGTTTCCATCCTCCTCTTTATCATACCAGGGATTATCTTTGTATTCATCAGAATATGATTGATATGCAAGAGGGAATAACGGAGTGAAGACCAAAGCGAGCACAGCACAGAGCATCATATTGGAAATTATTTTTGCCATCGGTAACTGGAACTCTCCCGTTTGCCATCCACCTGAGGCTTGCTCCAACTTTCCCTCAAACATCATGAACGAAACTGACATCGCTATTCCAACGGCTGCAAACCAATAAATCATCACATTCAGATGGCTATCCATATCCCCAGGAGTGAACATATCACTGATGTAAAAGCCCATCCATTCAGCGAAACTCATCATCATGAAAAGACTGCATGTACCATTGGCAAGAAGGAATAATCCGTGCAACCCACCTTGCAAACGCACTGGCATGGGAACCAAATCAATCACAAGAAGAGGTACTGCAAAAATTATCCCTAGTATCATCATGGTTGATGGCCAATTTAACATTCGTGAGGGCGGTGGTGGGGTATCATCATCATCAATATAGCCATACATATCCGCCCGAATTTCATCTCCATCGTAATTTTCACCTCCATTTACATCATCACTCCAAATCCAAGGAGTACCACTGGCATCCATGATCAATCCTGCTATGCAAAGAACAAGAATGATGATGCCAAGTATTCCCGCGTTACTCAGACGCGGAACTGACCAACCGACTCGAGAAAGTCTTGGTTGTTGATACATCATATGTTGCTGTTGGGCATATTGCTGTGCCAACATCTGCTGCTGTTGAGCATATTGCTGTGCCATCATCTGCTGCTGCATTGGCTGCATCTGCGCCTGCATCATTGGCTGCTGCATGAATGGTTGCTGAGGTTCAGCATATCCCGTTGGACTAGTTGGGTCATATTCATCTGGCTGCGGCTGCACAACACTGCGAACACCTTCCAACACAAAACCACATCGCTATCAAAGCATATCGGAATAGTCATTCATTTCTGAAAGAGTTTCGCTCAGATATTCCACGAACTCCCACTCCGCTCCATCATGATCAAAGAAGTAGCAACGCTTGCGAAATGGATGTTCAAGGACATGCGCACCTTCACTGTATCCAGCACCGATCATCCTCTCCATCAATGATTCAACATTCTCCACGACTATTCCATAATGATTCAATCCAGGATGGAAATAGGCCTGATGAGGCGACTTATCAGGGCCATCTCTTTCCTCGATGGCGATATAGTTCTCATCGCTGCCCATATGCAACCATCTACAATTCTTCTCGCTACCTTCTGAACCATTCCTCACCCTCCATTGAGGTACCGCCGTCTGTAGAAAAACTACCAACTCATCTATACTGGTAGTAGTGATATTCACATGTTCAAGATATGGTTTCATTCGCTCAACTCCGCTAGTTCGCGGTGTAAGTCATCATCCAGTGACTCAAGTGCTGAATCAATGAATTCCTCCAGACCACCATACCGTTGTGCCTGTAATGCCATGTCAAGTTTATCCATCGCTCTGACAAAACGCGCCTCCTTACTGACGCCTGCCTCACACTCGTCCCAAAGGGCCTTCAATTCATTGCGATGGCACATCACCTCGAGCAAGTCATTCATCGCCTCATCTTCCATTCGATGTTTGTCCTCTCTGGAAACAGAATCATGCGGTGTAATATCGCCCACTCTGACCTCTGCCAGATCATGAATGGTTGCCATCTCCAACACTCGGCCTCGGTCTAGATTCGGTGGGCACAATACCAGAGATAACCATGCAACACCCCATGAATGGGAAGCGACACTCTCCGGATTCGCTATTCCTGCCCTGAGCCAGCCAGTTCTTGGCAATTCCTTGAGAGCCAGTGATTCGAGGAGGATTCGCTTGAGGTCGCCCATGCTTTGTCGATGACCATGTCAGGTTTCATCCCATCGCCCCACAAAAAGTCTATTCTGGATGGATGCTGAGTCCGGGGAAGTGTTGAAAGAGAGGATGATGTTCAGTATGCATGGTAGAGCATCTCTCGCCGATAAAGGGCCCCTCTCCCGCCGATAGAGTCAAGGATGCTACTCGTAAGATGATGGACTCCACCAGGTCTCGACTCACTTCCTTGAAGTCTTCAGTCTCTGATCGATTCGCTAAGAACGAAGAGGAAGTGAATGACCCACAGGGAGATATCCCCGTTGAGCACATTCTAGTTGGCCCTCAAGAATCTGAAATCTCCATCGATGAACAAGGACCTGAGGTCGAGGAAGAAGAAGCGACTGAAAACGAGGATT
>CALCOQ010000304.1 GCA_937897005.1 uncultured euryarchaeote | reverse complement strand
TCAAATTCGCAATCGAAAAAGTACTTGCTGTCTATGATGATTCAATTTGGATAGTCCCCGAATCTGTGGTTCAGGATCTTGAGAAACTCCCACATTGGTTGGAATGCATGCACTCGGTGACGATACTGGAAGAGAATCCTTTCAAAGATACTGAACATCCAATCTGCATACTCATCTTCTCCAAGAGTGAGCCAAAGAATCAGATTTGGAAGAATGACACTTTTCTCGGAGACTATCGATATATCAAACAAATGCACGATGACCTCGATTCCGGCCCTAGAGATCTGATTCAGATGAAGTACAATGACCCGAATGGTATGCTTGGATTCAGAGCAGTCGATGGAACCACAGAAGATGACAAGATGAGAATTCGATTTTGTCATGGAGATGAATTAGGATATAGTCGCGAGAACATCAAAGTCAGTAGTAGACATTTGACCTACATTTCGACGCAACTTGAAGGAGAACCACTCAACAGGACCATCGAAAAGGCGAATCACATTATTGATGATTACAGGAAACGGACAAATGATGTTTTTTTGACTGCTTTCATGGGCAATACCAAGGCTGGCGAAAGGAGAAGAAGACTTGATTATCGATTAGCCCGTTCAATTTTCAATCGCGCCTTCGCTATTCAGAACCAGCCTTGAATCTCCTACTGATACGGGGATGGTCTCAAGTGGAAAAGCCATCTCCACTCAACTCGGTGCGCAAGCCATGGGACTGAGCGAGAAGGTCGGTGACGTGCTTGGAGCACGTATCGAAGCACGCTTGCGACAAGATGTCCACAAATTCCCGTTACCACAACATGTTGCCTTCATCATGGATGGTAATCGACGCTTTGCATGGTCAAAGGCTCTCAACACTCAAGCTGGACACAGAAAGGGAAAACAAGTCCTTGAGAATGTGATGGACTGGGTACTTGAACTGGAAATAGAATTCATGACGGTCTATGCATTGTCAACAGAGAATCTCACCACCCGTAACGGGAAGGAATTGAAAGGACTGTTCGATCTATACGTGGAAGGTCTGAACGATATTGCTGAGGACCCTAGAATCCATGATAACAAAGTCAAGGTACAGATAATCGGACGCAGAGAACTACTTCCGAAAAGAGTGAATGATGCGATTGACAATGCGGAGGCTCGAACATGTGAATATTCTGGCTTCACCTTCACTGTATGTCTCGCCTACGGAGGGAGAGAAGAGATTATTGGCGCCATCCGTCAACTTGCAGAAGACCATGCTGCTGGTAAACTACCACTGCAGGATATCGATGAAAAAGCTGTCAGTAAACGCTTGTGGACTGGAGAGATGCCAGACCCTGACCTGGTGATTCGTACCAGCGGGGAAGAACGCATCTCCAATTTCCTGCTCTGGCAGAGTGCATACTCTGAATTGTACTTCACAGATGTCTTCTGGCCGAGTTTCTCCAAACGTGATTTTCTCAAGGCTGTTCATGACTATCAGTTGCGCCAACGTAGATTCGGGGAGTGAAGATGGACCGGTTCGGCAGAGACTTGCCTGAGGCCGCGCCAGATGGCTATCGAAACCCTTCATTGGCTGCTGATGCGGCTTGTGTGAGAACTCTTGAAGGGCGAAAACAGATTCTGTTGATCACCAGAGCAATGCAACCATCGAGGGGAAGATTGGCTCTACCTGGAGGATTTGTTGATTACAATGAGGACCCTGAAGATGCTGCGATTCGTGAATTAGAAGAAGAATGTGGAATCTCTGGCTCAATAATTGATGTCGTTTGTGTTCGTGGAGATCCTGCACGAGATCCTCGCAAACATGTAGTGACCATCGTCTATCTCGTCAATGCCGAAGGAGAACCAACCGCGGGAGACGATGCTGCTGAAGCAGCATGGTTTGACCTCGACGAATGTCTGCGCTTACCACTTGAGCAATGGGCTTTTG
Organism: uncultured euryarchaeote; assembly: GCA_937897005.1. Lineage (GTDB taxonomy): Archaea > Thermoplasmatota > Poseidoniia > Poseidoniales > Poseidoniaceae > UBA226. The sequence goes on along the minus strand of CALCOQ010000304.1, from coordinate 1,215 downwards.
ACCATCACGAGGTCGTACAAATGGTCCGCGATAAAGCCACTCGGTGAATGGAAACTACTGATACATCTGAGGCATTTGTTGTTGCACCACAACAAGCTGCTGCTCTTTCTTACCCATGGTGAGCAATGCAAGAAGCCCCACGAACAAAAAGCAACAAGTATTGGAGAAGAACTGAATCATTCCATTGGTTTCCCACAGACCCAAACCATCCTGTTCCTCTTCCGTGAATTCCTCGGTATTTTCCATCATGGAATTGTACATATTGTACTCCACAAAACCAACAATGAAGAAGAATACAACCGCTCCACCAAGAGCGATGAAGAAGCCCTTTCTTCTACCCTCACTAGCAGTGAACATTTTGCTGCTGAAGAATATCAAAGCCATTCCAACAGCGATTCCAATCCCGTGTAATACCTTCCATGTCATCATGGTGCTATTCATTCCATCAATCCAACTGTCGCAAGCATCATCACCCCTACATTCGTCAAATTCTGCTACAAAATCTTCCAGAAGAATTTGAATATCTGAAATCATCATCACTAACCAAACAGATAATCCGATTATTGCCATACCTTGGAGGATTCCAAGAATTCCAATGAATTTGTCACTCTTCTTTCCACTGGCCGCCGGAACGGGTAACTCAGACCCTGAGATTTGTTGCACTCCTCCTAGCAGTATATTTGCCGGTTGTTGCACTTCTGCTGACTGTACGGCTAGCGGTTGCACTGCTGCTGGTGCTGCTGCAGTCTCTGCTGGAACCCATTCAGTTCCATTCCACATCCATTTGCCATCTTCGCTGAGTTGCATGAATACCCGTTGGTGCAAACAAGTATGATGATTTCGTAATCACAGGTCCACGTATTCTCCGAATATCTCGACCCATTGTTCACGGATCGGTGGCCACTCCTTCGAATCGACAGTATCGTGAAGATGTATTCCTGTCATCCATTCTGCTAGACTCTTGTCGAGTGAATCTCCTCTCTCCACATGGATCGGCAGGCCCATCCTCTGTATTTCATCAATGAATCCTCTTTCAGCCTTGGATATCAGCAGAGTTGGGACTCCTTGAATCGCTGCTTCACTGGCCATAGTGACACTCTGGGTTATGACTCCATCAAAAGCACACAATGAAGAAGGAAGGCGCCAAGACGCTTCAATTTCTCCTTCATCGGCAAAACTCACCTGTAGACCATCAAGAAGAAAGTCAGGGAAATC
>CALCOQ010000303.1 GCA_937897005.1 uncultured euryarchaeote | reverse complement strand
CATGAGTTGATTCCTCTTCAGACCATGGTTCTCTCAGTCATCATCTTCGTCACCATCCTTGTCTATCTCTCCACCGGATGGATTGGAATCGGGGTGTTGATCGTAGGTGTGGTCATGGGTCTGATGCCACCGAGGATGGGTATCCGCAGAAGCCATGGTATGGGAATCATCCTCGTGCCGATAATGATCTATACATTCGCACAGAAATTTGATGCCTTCGGATTCATCTGATAAGGTGCACAGGAATGCTTGATGTTCCTTGACCGCCCCGCAAGGGACGGCGCTCAGGCACCAAGGTGAGAAAATGTTGGCCCGAACCTCGATTCTCCTGACGATTTTGATGCTCACATCCAGTCTCGTTGCTACCATTCCCAGCGAGGAATTAGATGCTCTGGAAGTGGATGCTTCCGCAGCCAGATCCCAACCTTGTAACACTGATCTTTGCTTGAATGAAGCCATGCCAAATCCCAATGGATATGATGATGCTGCATGGCCGGGAGGAGAATGGTTTGAAGTCACCAATACCGGTAGCAGCGACGTCTCATTATCAGGATGGTACGTTCAGAACACCAACGGTAAACAATTGAGCTTTGACAGCAACAGCATAGTAGGATACAATTCCAGTGACTCTGCATCCTGGACGCTCAGCCCTGGAGGCTTCAAGGTGATTGCAAGAAACGCCTCCGCTAATTTTTACATGACCAACACTGGCGATGCACTCAGCCTCTATGATTCCAGCAGTGGTTTCAGCGACGAAGCGTCGTGGGGAAGTGTACAATCAGGAGTCTCCTACGTTGAAGACCCCACTGATGCCTATGCTGATTGGGTATCTTCTGCAAGCCCGACTCCTGGCTCCAACAACAGTGGGGCCCAACCACCCACATACTTCTCCTCCGATCTGTTGATCAGTGAAGTGATGCCCAATCCATGGCCATCATATGACAATGAATCTTGGCCTGGTGGCGAATGGGTCGAGGTCTACAACAATGGAAGTACACCTTTCGATGTATCCGGCTGGAATCTGACGGATTCTGCTGGAAACATCATCACTCTGAATGAGAGCCATATGCTTGGATATGATGCTGCGGATTCCAATACTTGGACTCTAGGCGTCAATGAATATGCAATCGTCGCAGTGAACTCCACAAACGTATATGGGGTACTGAACAATGGACAAGAGGAACTGTTCTTGAAATGGCCGAACGGCACCATCTCCGAGAAGGTGTCATGGTCAAAGGCTCGTTCTGGGATGAGTCTGGTGAAGGATTCCAGTGGGGTGATGCAGACTGCAGTATTCCCAACACCTGGAGAGGCGAATGCTGCAGCGATTGATTCCATCATCAATAATGCAATGGAGTGGCCGGTTTCATTCAATGAGGTCCTACCAAATTCCACTGCTGATGGAAACATATACGCTGGCGGAGGTGAATGGCTGGAATTATACAACAATGGAACTATAGCCATCGATCTGACTGGTTGGACACTGATCGATGGAATCGGCAATCATACTGCCTTGAATGATTCACTGATCGGAGCAGGCATGCTGATAGCTCCAGGAGGGTATCGATTGGTGGAATTCACGGGAGACACCACACTGTGGAATGAATTCAATCATCTTTGTCTGAAAGATGATTCTGGTGATATCGTCGATGTTCTGCATTGGGACAGCGACCATGGAGAAAACATCTCATTGATTCGACAAGAAGACTTCACTACACCTTGGGAGCCGGCGCCATATGGAACGCCAGGAGAAGAGAATCCATCTACTGGAGTCTCCACTGATGCGCTGGTCATGATCAATGAAGTGATGCCCAATCCACATGGAAACGATTCTTCGACCTGGCCAAACGGAGAATGGGTCGAACTGCTGAACATCGGCAATGACACTGTCGACCTGGCAGGTTGGAAACTACAGGCTGGTGGATACAAGAACTTCGCTATAACCGCAGAAAGAATGTTAGGCAAAGAAAACACCTCACTTGAAGCAGGTGAATTTGTGGTCATCATGGCCAATGGTTCCTCGACCTTCTATCTCAGGAACAGCAATGGGGACTCGGTTGCACTGCTCGATGAAAATGAAACCTCGATGCACACCGTGTTATGGGCAAACAATGCCACTGAGGGAGAATCTCTGGTTGCTCATCCGACCTTGCCCGATTCCGAGTGGATTCAATCGATGTGGCCGACTCCGGGTGCTGCAAATCCAGAATTCGGAAACTACAGTGGTCCAATGACACTGACGTTGAACGAAGTTCTCCCGCACTGTTATGATGACAGCGTCGAGCCGTACGACGACTGGGTGGAGATTCACAATCATGGTAGTGAAGTGGTCAACATCTCTCGTTGGTCCATGCTCAGTGAAGATGGAGAATCAGTTCTGATACGACATGACCGCATATGGAATGTCAGCGAAACAGCGCCCGATGCAACCGTCGTGGAGCCTGGAGGATACATTGTGGTATTGGCACCCATCTGGTTCGTCAGTGGTTATGGAGACAGTATTGATCTCCTTGACCCGAATGGAGACAGCAGACATTCAGTACAATGGACCGTTACCACTGATTGCCGTACTCTGGGACCTGATCTTGATGATGTCTCTGCAGAATGGAGAGCAATGCTATGGCCCACGCCTGGAGCTGAGAATCCCGACCCGGATGACTACGACTTCGATGCTGAAGTATTTTTCACTCGCTTGATGCCTGATGAAACCTCATACACCAACAGGAACAATGAATTCTTTGAATTATCCAATCTTGGTGAATCCACCGTTGATTTGACCAACTTTGTGATCAGGCGTACCAAACTGGGTGGAGATACATACGAAGCACGTTTCACCAGCCTCGTTCTGAATCAAGGAGACTCCATCGTCATCAGTCCCGATGCAGAAAGTCTTAGACAGGATTCAGGGGTTGATGCAACCTCAGCGAATTCGGTCATGAATTCCTCTGTATTTCTCACTAACAGTGGAGCAGCCTTACAATTGATAGCACCTGATGGAAGTGTTCGTGATACGGTCGTCTACGGTAATGCTGACCCCGTCATCGAAGGATGGAATGGAGCAGCGATGAGCGAACCCAATGGTTCCAGTTTCGGGCTGATCTACGTCAGAGGAGATGGCTGCAGCAATATCCCAGACAGCAACACAAGTGCTGATTGGACGATTCGCTGGAGCAGGATCGGGGCCAGCAACATCTGCTCCACTCCAACTTTCTCCAGCACTGGTTCGGTGACTCCAACCGTCTCCCCAGACGGCTCTCTATCACAGATTATTGATTGGATCGACTCCGCCCAAGAAAGCCTACATGTCCACATGTATCAGATCAGCAGTCCTGAAATCTCATTCGCGCTGAGACAAGCAGCACAGAATGGCGTGGATGTGACTGTCGTTCTCGATGAGGGTGATACTTGGTGGAGTGACTATTCACTGATGTTACAGAGAGGCTATGCAAGTGACCTTGCGGCCTCAGGAGTGGAAGTGTTCTGGTTCGGAGAACCGGATTATTCTGATGCGCCATATGGCCCGTATTCCTACCTCCACAGCAAGGTGGCTGTACGTGATGACAGCAGTGTCTGGATCGGTTCAGGTAACTGGGGGAGGTCCACATTACCACTTGATGACAATGCTGGAAATGTGGACTGGGGGGTCATCATAGATTCAATCGATGTCGCCTCTCTGGTACTGGAGAGACTGGAATGGGATGAAGACCCAGAACACCCACATATCAAGGCCCATCAGGCTTCATCTGCAACTCAAGGTACACCAAGTGGATGGTCGACTCCTGCTCCTGCAGACGAAACACATTCTGCACCAGTATCTTCACTGACCACCACTGGACCCGTGGAAGGGCGGCTGTTGACCTGTCCAGATGACTGTATGGAAGGACTGGTATGGTTGATGGACCAAGCGGATGATGAATTGCTCTTGTCGCTGCAATATCTCGACATGGATTGGTATTGGGGATGGGGCCCCAGCCCATTGCTGGAGGCACTCTCTGATGCGGCTCAGCGAGGTGTGAGTATCCGCATGATCATCAACGGCTATTATTATGATGAAGAGATTCAGGAAGCGGTTGATGAGTTCAACAATGTCTGGAATGCCACCAATGGCTGGGATACCTCTGCAATCATCATGTCAGATTCGGATGATGTCATCAAGGTCCACAATAAAGGAGTCATTGTTGACGGTGAACTGACTCTTTTCTCCTCTGTCAACTGGGGTGCAAACGCTGTCATTCGCAACCGCGAGATGGGAGTCATCATCAATTCTCAGGAAATCGCCTCATACATGCGTGCACACTGGATGGATGATTGGAATAGACTCAACTCGAGCGCGGATAGCGATGCCGATGGACTCCCTGACTTCTGGGAAGTGGAAAATGGCCTCAACAGAACAAACCCCTACTCAAGTACTGGAGTCCACGGCGAGGAGGGTGATGACTCAGACAGGGATGGACTTTCACATCTCGACGAATTCAAGTATTCTGGAAACCCTCATTCAAATGACACAGATGGGGATTGTCTCTCAGACTCATTTGAGATAACTCTGGCTCTTGAACTGTCTCAGGGCGGTTCTCAGGCAGTCATCGATGACAGCATAAGGGAAGCAATGACAAGTACTGATATCGACAAGAACGGAGTGAATGATGGGATACAGTGGGATTGTGGAGCCGATGCCGCGCCTGATTCTGATATCGATGGTGTAGAAGATCAGTACGATGATTGCCCCGATACCACAATTGGCTCACCAGTTGATGGATATGGCTGTTCTTCCGAACAAAGAACCATTGATGACTATGATGATGATGGTGTTGTCAATGATGTTGACAATTGTCCTGATACTCCTGCTTCTGAAATCGCCATCGGTGCTGGTGGTCCAGTGGCTGACGAGAGTTACCGAGGATGCAGTCCTTCACAACTGGATGAAGATGGGGATGGGATTATCGATGATTTCGATGATTGTCTGGAGTCCCCTTCTGATGAAAGTGTCAACATCAACGGTTGCTCGGCTGAACAATTGGCAGAACTGGCGAAGTCCAACTCCAACGAAGATGAAGTGGGAATCGCAGGTACTGTATTCACTGTGGTGATGATCGCATCAGGTATCTTGTTGGGAGGTTGGTTGATTCTCAATCTACTAAAGAACAAGGGAAACAAGGATGTCTTGACCAAGGCGATGGTGCTGGAGCAAGAGATCGTGGATATCGAGCAATTGTCGATGCCAGTACTGGATGCATCTGCTGGGATGCCAGTACTCGATGGCTCAGCAGAGTTGGAGGCGTCCACGATTCCTTCTCAACCGACGATTGACATGTCACTGTTCCCGGGCTGGACCTTGGAAACTGTACAGACATACATCGACCAAGGGTGGACTCAGGAACAGTTGAAGGAATGGTACGACAACTCCTCTCGCTGATTGCCAAGTTTATTGTGGAGAGCCTCTCCTCAAAGTACAGGGATAGATATGCGACACAGCGGCAGACAGAGTATTCCAGTTTGTGACTTTGCTGATTTCCAGAGTGAGGATGCAGAGAGAAGAGCGCGATTCATTCAAGAGATAGGAGATGCGCTCAAAGATATCGGATTCTTCGCTCTTGAGAACCACGGAATTCCACTTGATGACATAAATTCAGCATACTCAGAAGCCAAGGACTTCTTCACCTTGGATGGTGATGCCAAGTCGGCATATGAACAGAAAGATATCAATCGGCAAAGAGGTTTCACTGGATTCGGAGTTGAACATGCAAAGGGAAATCCTGCTCCAGATCTCAAAGAATTCTGGCAGACAGGACGAGTTCTAGGTGAAGAGCATCCAAGTTTCGATTCTTTTCCACAAAACATCTGGCCCACAGAAGACTGTCCTGATTTCGAGCAAGTGGTGGATGGATTGTTCGAGAAGATGGAGGGATTGGCTCAGTTTCTCCTGTCGGCTGCCTCTGAATACCTGAGCAAGGAGGTGGAGTGGTTACCTCTGATGGCTAACGATGGTAACACCATTCTGAGGCTGATTCATTACCCGCCAGTACCAGAAGATGCAGACCCACAGAGTGTTCGTAGTGCTGCCCATGAAGATATCAATCTCATCACCCTGCTTGTTGGGGCCACGGCCGATGGGCTTGAGGTGATGGACCATGATGGAGGTTGGATTCAAGTGGAAGCGAACCATAATCACATCATCGTCGATTCTGGAGACATGCTGCAGAACCTGACCAACGGTCTGTTCAAGAGTACCACTCATCGGGTGGTGAATCCCGATAATTCCAGAAACAGACGCTTCTCGATGCCGATGTTCGTCCACCCACGGGATGAAGTTGATCTGACACCAGACGAAGAGTTGGTATCAGTGACCGGGGGGGAAGCACTCTATGATTCAATTACAGCAGGTGAATATCTGTATCAAAGACTGGTTGAGATTGGATTGACCTCCTGAGATGTTCCCTATGCGAATCCCCGATATCATCGAGGCCAAGCGTGATGGATTGGAACTGACCAGCGAACAGATGGAATATTTCATTGAAGGAGTTGCAACAGGAAACATCCCGGGTGAACAGATTGGCGCTTGGTTGATGGCGGTATATCAGAATGGGATGACGATGGATGAACGCACCGAATTCACTAGATTGATGCGCGATTCAGGAGAAGTCATCGATTGGCAAGATGGCAAGAATCTGTATGTGGACAAGCACTCAACGGGAGGGGTAGGGGACAAGATGAGCTTGGTGTTGGCTCCTGCTCTGGCCGCATGCGGATTGAAGGTTCCAATGATTGCAGGAAGAGGTCTGGCGCATACTGGTGGGACGATTGACAAACTCGAATCCATACCTGGATTCAATACCGATGGTGGCGAGAAAGAGATTCGTGATGTCATCGAGACTGCTGGCTGCTGCATCTATGCGCAGAGCCAGAGGATAACCCCTGCTGATGGAGTACTCTATGCAATTCGAGATGTGACAGCCACGGTTCCATCCGTACCACTGATCACCGCCTCGATAATCTCCAAGAAATCCGCAGAAGGCGTGGGAAATCTGGTTCTAGACATCAAGGTCGGCTCGGCAGCATTCATGCAACAAGTCGATGAAGCGAGAGAACTGGCCCATTCAATGATAGAAGTCGGCAAAAGATTGGGAATGCAGATCAGAGTATTGCTGACTCAGATGGACCTGCCAATTGGCACCCACATCGGAAATTCGCACGAAGTGATTGAGATTCTCGACATCCTTGAGGGAACAGGTTCGTGGGACAGTATCTCGCTGATTGCAATACAAGGAGCTCATCTTCTACAGATGAGTGGAGTGGTTGAGACAGTAGAACAAGGACAGATGAGGATTCTTGAAACCCTCTCCAATGGCAGCGCAGCCGCTCATTTCCGTCGAATGTGCGCCGCTCAAGGTGTTTCTCAACAGGTTCTGAATGACCTGTCTTCACATCTGGATATCGCACCATTCTCTTTCACCCTGCATTCAGCGATGGATGGTTGGGTCGAGGATATCGATGCGCTGGAATTATCCAAGGTGTTGTGTGAATTGGGAGCTGGCCGAGTATCTGCAGAGGACGATGTCGACCACGGAGTGGGTGCTGTCATCAAATCAGAGATTGGAAAACAAGTGGCAGAGGGTGATTTGATTCTCAGTGTACATCATCGCGAAGAAGAATTGAGTGAGCACTATATGCAACGATTGGAATCCTGCATCGGCATCTCTGATGCTCCAGTCTCCATCCAAGAACGACTCATCGAGGTCATCGAATGAATTGTTGCTCAGCCGTAGTGGTCATAAGGGGATGGCGATTCGGCGATTCGCTGCCGCTTTAGCTTAGCTGGTGGAGCGTGGGACTGTTAATCCCAAGGTCGCCGGTTCGAACCCGGCAAGCGGCGCTCT